>NZ_CAXQGS010000013.1:0-28948 GCF_964223445.1 Cytobacillus sp. | reverse complement strand
CCAATGCCCCGCCGGGGTGGCGGAACTGGCAGACGCACAGGACTTAAAATCCTGCGGTAGGTGACTACCGTACCGGTTCGATTCCGGTCCTCGGCACCACAAGATTTACTACATTTTAATATGCCGGTGTGGCGGAATTGGCAGACGCGCACGACTCAAAATCGTGTTCCTTCTGGAGTGTCGGTTCGACCCCGACCACCGGTATCTAAAAAAAGGTTTCCTTTATTGGGAAACCTTTTTTATTGTTGCCTAATAGATATGCGTGGGAATTTTAAAGTGGATAGCAATTAACAGTTCAACCATTTTGCTGATGGGGAATTAAGTTGTTTCAATGCAGGGTCCGAACGATTCAGAGGGTAGTTTCGAAAAAGGGTTCTGAACTGTTCGGAAAGGTCTTTTGAAACAAGATAAACCTGGTTTGAATTACTAAAGCAAGAAATAGATGTTGTGTTCCGTCCAAGGTAGATAAGACTTTATTAGCAAGCGAGAAAGAAGGGGTTAAAGCATAAGCAAGAAACCACATCTCCATCAAAACCGAAAAGAAGCTGCATCAAAGCAAAGGATAGAAACTATATATCCATCAAAACCGAAAAGAAGCTGCGTCAAAGCATAGGATAGAAACTATATATCCATCTAAACCGAAAAGAAGATGCATCAAAGTGTAGGGTAGAAACCACATAGCCATCAAAAATGAAAAGAAGCTGCGTCAAAGCAGAGGATAAATACATTTGTATCCAACTCTCTATAACTCTAGGAAATTTGAATGATGTTACAGGTGGCTTTAAGGGCGGGGAAAATGCGCAACTACTTTGATCAACAAATCAAAAAGGTTCATAATAGGATGTCTTACCAAATCCATTGAGCTGATAATGCTTAGATAAGATCTTTTGGTGGATCTTTTTGAATTAAGAATATTACAAAACATATGAATAGACTTGGTTGTTATTTTTTCTTCAGGGAATAGTATTTTATATTCTTCAGCACTCCTCAATATAGCAAATTCTGTTTTCTCAATTGATCCGCAGCTGCATTTTAAATTGTTTTTATTTAATAAAGACATAAATAAGCCACAAGAAGCACACTGTACTCCCTTTTCCAATTTCTCAAAGGTATACTCAAATCTCCTGCCATAAGGATTATCCTTCAAATGCATGGACATTAGCTTGTCCGCCAGCATTAAATGTTTTTTATTCGGCTGCTGAGATTTCAATTTTAGCCTGTCTATAAATCGTTTAGTTTGTGCTGGAAATATAGCAGGAAGATTCATTTTGGCTTGATAAAGATGAAACTCGGGGTTAATAAAAATTAGAAGAGCCTTAAGAGGGGTTTTTACTCCCAATTCCTGCAGAAGTCTTCTCAGGAGAGATTCACTTCGCTGCAGCTGCAGAAGAGGGTTTTTAACTTCAGTATTTGATGGTGCGGTGTACCATCTGTCTTGTTCGATATAAAAGTCTCCGCATTATCCTTAACTTCAAAAATATAGATGCAGTCCCCAGTGATTAATAGTGAATCTATCTGGAAAAAGGTGTTACTGTAATCGAACAATAAATCATGAAGAATAATCCATTCCTCAGGTAATTCTTCGAGGAGCTGATCAAATATTTTCTCACTTGAAAAACCTTTTTCTAAATTATGAAAGTGGCTGTAATCTTTAGGGGACAGCCGCAATCTTCCATTTAAAAACCGAAGCATCTTTAATTCTACTGGTTCATACCGAAATTTTAATATCATATCTCACATCCCAATATTCAAGATAGCTTCATTCTATGCAATATCTTCCATTAAAAAAAGTTACAATTTAAGAAGTCAAAATATTGCACCATTTTAGTCAATCCAGTCACCTATATATGCAAGCGGTTTCAAATATAATGTAGGAAAGCGTTTGCAATAAATGAGGGGGCGGTGAAGACAATTGGAGACAAAGGCTGAGATACGGAAACCAGCAGTTAATTCAGAGATAAAAACAGTAACCAGGAAAAAAGCAAATCTGAAAAAAATTCTAACATATAGTGCTTTTGTAGGGCCGGCATTAATTTTTTTCCTGGTGATTCAGATCATTCCTTTCTTGATGGGGATTTATTATTCTTTTACGTCATGGAATGGTGTCAGTTCTGTGGTTGAATGGGTCGGACTTGAAAATTATATAAAGATCTTTAAGAATGATTCTAAGTTTTTTGATTCTTTTATTTTTACTACCAAGTTTATGTTAGCTTCGGTTATTATTAGTAATTTACTAGGTTTTGGGCTTGCATTACTATTGAACGCAGCCTTGAAGTCCAGGAATTTATTGCGGACTGTATTTTTCATTCCTAACGTTATCGGGGGATTATTACTTGGATTCATCTGGCAGTTTATTTTTGTAAAAGGGTTTGCTGCAATTGGAAATCTGACAGATCTGTCCGTTTTTAAGCTTCCGTGGCTTGGGGATGAGACAACAGCATTCTGGGGAATTGTGATTGTGTTTGCCTGGCAGATCAGCGGATATATGATGGTTATTTATATTGCAGCGCTGCAGGGGGTTGATCAGACACTGCTGGAGGCTGCAAGGATCGATGGAGCATCGAGCTGGACACTTTTGACGAAAATTATCATTCCTCTAATTTTGCCGGCGTTTACAATTTGTTTCTTTTTAACTATTTCAATGGCATTTAAGATTTTCGATCTGAATATTTCACTGACAGGCGGCGGGCCATTTAATTCAACTCAATCTGTTGCGATTAATATCTATCAGGAAGCTTTCCAGAATAACAGGTATGGTCTGGGTACCGCGAAATCCATTTTGTTCTTCCTTGTTGTAGCAATTTTTACAACGGTTCAGGTGATGATGACCAAGAAAAGGGAGGTTGAGGCATAATGAATCCCAGATATACGAAGGTTACGTTTCTGCTGGAGATTATCGGAATCGTATTAGGAGTCATATTCCTCATACCTTTTTATTTCGTGATCATCAATTCTGTAAAAGGCTTTGCAGATATTTTGATTGATGCTGCAGCTTGGCCGCAGGAATTTTTATTCTCCAATTACTTGAAGGTATGGGATATCATTAATTTCCCGAGGGCCTTCTGGAATTCGCTTATAATTACGGTAGTCAGCAATATTGGACTTGTTGTCATTAGTTCCATGGCTGCCTGGAAGATGGTTCGAACCCCGGGGAAATTCAGCAAAATTCTGTTTGCATTATTTGTATCTGCCATGGTTATTCCATTCCAGACAGTCATGATACCGCTGATGAAGCTGGGAGGCACGCTGAATCTAACAAACAGCATACCTGGCCTTATCATTATGTATTTTGGATTTGGTGTACCGTTATCACTTTTTCTGTATCACGGCTTTATTAAAACAGTTCCAATCGAAATAGAAGAATCGGCCCGAATTGATGGGTGCAGCCAGTTTGGGGTCTTTTGGAGAATTGTTTTTCCGCTTCTAAAGCCAATCACTGTCACGGTTGTTATTTTAAATACGTTATGGATCTGGAATGATTATCTGCTGCCGCTTCTTGTTCTTCAGGATGCAGAGCTTAGGACGATTCCTTTAGCCACAAGCTCATTTTTTGCCCAATATACAAAGCAATGGGACATGGGACTGGCCGCCCTTGTGATGGGCATTACCCCGGTCGTTATTTTCTTCCTGTTTCTGCAGAGGCATATTATTAAAGGCATTGCACAAGGCTCCATCAAGTAGTTATAGAGACTTTTGCGGCCAAATGGGCCGTTAAAGTTTATATAAAAAATTATTCAGGGGGGAAACAAAATGAAACGCTTTGCTTTCTTACTGCTGTCATTGGTTCTGATGGCGGGCATTATGGCAGGCTGTTCTTCTTCCAGCTCTTCAGGGGATGAAAAGCCTAAGGATGATTCAAAGAATGAGGATGAAGTGGTAACATTGAATTTGTTCCAGTTTAAAGTGGAGATTGCCGATCAGCTTCAGGAAATGATCGGTGAATTCGAAAAGGAACATCCGAATATTAAAGTAAAGCTTGAATCAGTCGGCGGCGGTGCTGATTATGGTGCCGCATTAAAAGCAAAGTTTGCATCCGGCGAACAGCCTGATATTTTTAACAATGGCGGATTTAAAGAATTGGAGCTTTGGAAAGAGCATCTTGCAGATCTTTCAAATGAGCCTTGGGCAGAGCATGTGCTTCCAATTGGAAAAGTTCCAATGACTGATACAGACGGCAAACTTTATGGAATGCCTGTAAACCTTGAAGGATATGGTTTCATTTATAATAAAGATTTATTTGAAGAAGCAGGCATTACTGAGCCGCCTAATACGATTTCTGAACTGAAGGATGCTGCTGAAAAACTAAAAGATAAAGGAATTACTCCTTTCTCTGCCGGCTACGGAGAGTGGTGGGTCATTGGTCAGCATTTATTAAATATTCCATTTGCACAGCAGGAAGATCCGGTGGCATTTATTGAGGGCCTATACAGCGGATCTGAAAAGATTACTGGCAATGATAAATTTAAAGAGTTCAAAGAAGTGCTTGATACTGAAATAAACTTTGGAAATGAAAATCCATTAACAACAGATTACAATACGCAAGTGACGCTATTTGCTTCCGGCAAAACGGCTATGCTTCAGCAGGGGAACTGGACAGAAAACATGATTCTTGAAATTAACCCTGAAATTAATATGGGATTCCTTCCAATTCCGCTGACTGATGATGAAGCTGAAGCAGACCGTTTACCGGTAGGTGTTCCGAACAACTGGGTTCTTAATAAAAATTCAGAGCATCTTGAAGAAGCAAAATTATTCCTTGACTGGATGGTTTCTTCTGAAACAGGAAAGCGTTATATCACAGAAGAGTTTGCGTTCATTCCTGCCTTCGACAATATCGAGCCAACCGGTTTAGGGCCACTTGGCCAGCATATTCTTGAGTATTCTAAGGAAGACAAAACCGTTCCTTGGACATGGTTCAGATGGCCGGATGGTGCAAATAAAGAGTTTGCTGCAACAATCCAGGAATACGCTGCAGGAAAGATTGACTATGATACGCTCGTTGAACGCTTCCAGGCATCCTGGGATAATTTGAAATAAATTTGGTTAAACAGGAAGCATGTCTGCGGAAGATATGCTTTCTGTTTTATATTTTTAAATATGCTAAACCCTCATAGCAAAAAGGCATCCCCAAAAAGGGAAGTTCGCTTTATACTATTGTAAAAGACAAAGCAGCGGGGGATGTACATGTTCAAAAAGAGCATTAGGAATAAACTGATTGTTCTATTGATGGTAGCCACGATCGTTCCATTTGGGGCGTCAATAATCATCACTTATTATCATACAGCGGAATCATTGAAAGACCAGGCCATAAAGGAAAATAGCAACCTATTATATCAAGGAAAAGTAAACCTGGAGGGTTACATAAATGAGCTGGACGGATTAACACTATCCCTATACAATAATCCAGGTTTAATAAACTTTTTAAAAGATCCCCAAAAGGAAAATAATTATCAGGCAGTGGAAGCTGTAAGAAATGTAATTTCTACCATACTGTATGCAGAAGAAAATATCAAAAGAGTCAACATTGCTGTTGCCAAGGAAGATCGGCTTATAACAGCATCAAGGCGCTCTACAGTTATTTTTTCAAAGAAGCTGTCAAATGCCAATCAGGAATTTTACGTAAAAGCAAAAGAAAGTCCAAGCAATATGTATCTTGAGCCTATTCATAAGATAAAGGAGCCTGAGGACAAAAAGGCTAAAAATGTAATAACGCTTCACAGATCTTTAATCAATATTCCATCAGACGATGTATTGGCATATATCTCACTGGAATTTTCACCGGATCAAATAACCAATATCAGCCGTAATCTTTATTCGGGCGATAATGAAGAATTCTATATAATATCTCCTGAAGGTGATTTGATCTACCGTTCAACTGATGAAACTGATGAAGATACTAAAATGCCTGATTGGATTAATTGGGTGATCAGTACAGATAAAGAAAATGGCACGGTTGAATGGAAGGAAGGTTCATTCAACGGCGTCATGATATACGATCAATTATCGCAAAATTCTGGCGGATGGTATCTTGTTAAGCGTGTCCCATACACCACTCTATATGAAAGTGCATTCAGCGTGGCGAAAATCAATATCATGTTTGGCGTAATCGGACTCATTCTGGTTATACTCGCCACTTTATTTATCTCTGTTAGAATCACTTCTCCAATCAGAATCCTGCTGAAATATATTGATCAGGTTGAAAAGGGAAACCTTAATGTCCGTTTTCAATCTTTTGGCAATGATGAAATTGGTTATCTCGGTGATCGATTTAAACAAATGATCGATAAAATTAATGATTTGATCAATCGGGAGTATAAGCTCCAGCTTGAGAACAAGACCAATCAGCTAAAGGTTCTGCAGTCCCAGGTCAATCCGCATTTTTTATATAACGCATTGCAGTCTATCGGAACAGCTGCCTTAAAAAATCAAGGGCCGCAGATTTATTCGTCTGTAACCCGCCTCTCTAAAATCATGCGGTACAGCATGAATATGGAGGAGGATATGGTTTCTCTTCAAAAAGAGATTGAACATACGAGGGCCTATCTCCTGCTGCAAAAAGAGCGGTTTGGTGACCAGCTTCAGTTCCGTTTTCAGCTTGATGAAGAGGCATTGGAGTTTCCGGTGCCGAAAATGATTTTACAGCCCATAGTGGAGAATTACTTTAAGCATGGTTTTGATGCGCGTGAAAAAACTGGAGAGGTTAGTATTACCTGCAGACAGGATGAATTTTATCTGGATATTCTGATCGGGGATAATGGCACAGGCGTCTCTGAGAACAGGATGGAGGAAATCCGATTGCATTTGATGAATGACCGGATTGGGCAAAAGGGTGAGTTAACGAATATCGGACTGAAGAATGTTTACACCCGG
The DNA here is from genome assembly GCF_964223445.1 of Cytobacillus sp. Lineage (NCBI taxonomy): Bacteria > Bacillati > Bacillota > Bacilli > Caryophanales > Bacillaceae > Cytobacillus > Cytobacillus sp. Next base: position 22,078 of record NZ_CAXQGS010000013.1, on the reverse strand, counting down.
TTAAAACTCTACTATGGCAATCGGGCATACCTGCAGCTTAAGAATCTTGAGCGAGGCGGGCTGCTTGTTTCTATTAAACTTCCAAAAAGGATGGAAGGTGGATAAGATGAAAGCAATTATTGTGGATGATGAAAAACATGTGAGGGAAGGCTTAATGCTTCTGGCGGATTGGAGTCGCTTTGGAATTGACACAATCATGGAGGCGGCAGATGGAAATGAGGCCATAAGGCTGATTAAAGAGCATCGCCCGGAAATCATATTCACTGATATGAGCATGCCAAAGAGAGATGGCATAAGCCTTTTAAAATGGATTCATTCTTCGGATCTATCCAGCAAGACGATTGTTGTCAGCGGATATGATGATTTTGACTATATGAGGAATGCCATCTGTTATAAAAGCTTTGATTATATCTTGAAGCCTATTGATCCTGAAATATTGAATGAAACCCTGGAGAAAGCCATAAATGAATGGAAACAGCAAAGTCATCCAGGGGAATGCGAGCAGGAGCATGACGGGGAGATGAATGTGATTCAGCAAATAGAACAGTTTTTGCTGGAAAGCTATAGCAAGGATATTAACCTGCAGGAAATTGCAGACAGGTTTTATTTAAGCAGGGAATACATTTCCAGAAAGTTTAAACAGGAATATCAGGCTACCATTACGGATTTTATTACGAATGCCCGGATGAACAAGGCAAAAGAGCTTCTGCAGAACCCTAAACTGAAAATCTATGAAATTGCTTTCCAGGTCGGTTATCAGGATGAAAAGTATTTTAGCAAAGTCTTTAAAAAGACAGAGGGGATTTCCCCAAATGAATATCGAAGTATGAATTAACAGAAGGAGGAAGATCATGATCAACGTGCTTGTCTGGAATGAGAATCGTCATGAACAAAAGGATGATAAGGTAAGGTCTGTCTATCCGGATGGTATTCACGGTGCCATTGCAGACTTTTTCAATGAAGAAGATTATAACGTAAAGACAGCTACATTGGATGAGCCCCAGCATGGACTTAGTGATGCTGTTTTACAGGAAACAGACGTTTTGGTCTGGTGGGGACATCTCGCGCATGAGGAAGTTGAGGATGCAATCGTTGAAAAAATAAAGCAAAGAGTGCTGGAGGGAATGGGGCTGATTGTCCTGCATTCCGGTCATTTCTCTAAGATTTTTAAAGTATTAATGGGAACATCCTGTGATTTAAAGTGGAGAGAAGCCGATGAAAAGGAACGGATTTGGATTGTAGATCCAGGCCATCCCATTGCAGAAGGACTTGGAGAATATATTGAACTTGAAAAAGAAGAAATGTATGGGGAACATTTTGATATCCCTGCGCCGGATGAACTTGTAATGGTGAGCTGGTTTGAGGGAGGGGAAGTTTTCCGGAGCGGCTGTACATACAGGCGTGGAAAAGGGAAAATTTTTTATTTTCGCCCAGGACATGAAACGTATCCAACTTATTATCATAAGGATGTTCAGCAGGTTATTAAAAATGCAGTTAAGTGGGCTAAGCCAGCTGATTTTCCCGTACCGGTCTATGGAAATGCAAAGCCATTGGAGAGAATCAGAGTGAATCAAGAAGGAGTGGAAAATTAAGATGAAAAAACTCAAAATTGGGATTATTGGATGCGGAAGTATAGCCAAGCACCGGCATATGCCTGAATATCATGCAAACAGCGGGGCTGTCATTGCAGCGGTATGTGATATTAATGAAGAGCGTGCACATGTGTTTGCCGATCTTTATGAGGTGAAGGTGTACACCGATTATAGAGAATTACTGGCTAATCCGGATATAGATGCTGTGAGTGTCTGCACCCCGAATTATCTGCATGCACCCATTTCTGTTGCCGCATTAAACGCCGGCAAGCATGTTTTATGTGAAAAGCCAATGGCAACTTCTATGGAAGAGGCACAGGACATGATTGAAGCAGCCCGTAAGAATGGAAAGAAATTAATGATTGCTCATAATCAGCGCTTTGTACCATCTCATAAAAAAGCAAAGGAATTGATCGCAAAAGGTGAAGCAGGAAAAATCTATAGTTTCCGGTCGGCTTTTGGCCACGGCGGGCCGGAGGGATGGAGTGCAGATGGCAAAGAAAGCTGGTTCTTCAAAAAAGATCAGGCTTTTATTGGCGCCATGGGCGACCTTGGTGTACATAAGACCGACTTGCTGCGTTATCTGCTGGGAGAAGAGTTCTCTGAGGCAGGAGCATTTGTAGAAACAAGTGCCAAGCTTGGTGCAGATGTCGATGATACAGCGGTATGCGTCTTGAAAACGGAAAGCGGTGTAATCGGTACATTGGCTGCAAGCTGGTCTTATGTCTCTAACGAAGACAATTCCACCATTATATATGGAGAAAAAGCAATTTTGAGATTAGAGGATGATCCGGTGCATTCTCTCGTTGTTCAGTATGCAAACGGTGATACAGTAAAGTACGAACTCGGCGGGATTCAGACAAATGAAGAAGGAGGACAAAAGAATTCAGGCGTCATTGATCATTTTGTTGAAAGTATCTTAAATGAACAGGAGCCTGCGATTCCTGGTACCGAGGGAATGAAGTCGCTCCAAGTGATACTTGCTGCGCTGCAGTCAAGCGAAACAAAGCAGATTGTCAAAATTAATTGAGGTGCATTCATGAAGAAACTTCGGATTGGAATTATCGGTGCTGGCGGAATAGCCCAGTCCAGGCATATCCCAGTTATATTAAAATTATCGGATCGTGCTTCCATTACGGCTATTTGCGATGTGAATAAGGATACTGCACAGCTGGCTGCAAAGAAGTTTGGAATTAGAAGCGTTTTTACAGATTATAAAGAAGTATTCAATGAAGCTGATGCTGTAGTTATTTGTACACCGAACAAGTTTCATGCAGAGCTTACGGTTGCTGCGATGGAGGCTGGGCTGCATGTATTGTGTGAGAAGCCGATGGCCATGACAGCAGATGAATGCAGGAAAATGATAGAGGCCAGAGACAGGTCGGGAAAGGTTTTGGCCATTGCCTACCACTACCGGTTTATGAAAGAGGCTCAGGCTGCCAAAAAACTCATTTCAGAAGATGAAATTGGCCTTCCATTTGCAGCCAGGGCACGAGCGATGAGAAGAAGAAAGGTACCGGGATGGGGTGTTTTCACTAATAAGGAACTTCAGGGCGGAGGAAGTTTGATTGATTATGGGTGCCACTTGCTTGACCTCTCGCTTTGGCTTCTAGGAAACCCCGAGGAAACCGAGGTTTCCGGTACAGCTTATAATACTTTGAGCAGAATGCCTGGGCAGGTGAATCTATGGGGAAGTTTTGACCATCAATCCTTTCATGTCGATGATCATGTGACTGCTTACATAAAATTTGCAAATAGCGCATCCTTGCTTTTTGAAACCTCATGGTCGGCCAATATCGAAGGGGATGATGAAGGCCTCAGCCTTTCGGGGCAGAATGGAGGAATTGATTTATTCCCATTCAGTTTGAACCAATCAAAACATGGAATGCTCCTTAATACACGCCCAGAATGGCTGCCGGGTGAGGATGACTATGCTTTGGCGCAGGCACAGAACTTTATTGACAGCTGTTTGGGGAGAGAAGAGTTCATAGTTAAAGCAGAAGAAGCACTGCAGACAACCAGAATTATTGATGCGATTTATAAAAGCAGTGAAATGGGCAGAAGAGAAATATTTTAGAAGCAAGGAGGAGATTTTATGAAGCTCGGCGTATTTACCGTTTTATTTGCTGAGAAGAATTTTGAAGAAATGCTTGATCATGTGAAAGCTGCTGGGCTTAAGGCTGTTGAAATCGGAACGGGAGCATATCCCGGAAATGCTCACTGCAGCCTGAACGAGCTATTAGAAAGCAAAGAACTCCGGGATGATTATCTGAACAAGATTTTATCAAGAGGGCTTGAAATCAGCGCATTCAGCTGCCATGGCAATCCGATTTCCCCTGATAGAGCATTTGCAGAGGAATCGGACCGTGTTTTATATGACACGATTAGGTTAGCCAGCTTAATGAATGTTCCGGTTGTTAACTGTTTTTCCGGTACTGCAGGTGATGGGGAAGGGGCCAAGCATCCGAATTGGCCGGTCGCTCCATGGCCGAATGAGTATGGAGAAGTGCTGAAATGGCAATGGGAGGAGAAACTCATTCCTTACTGGAAGAAAGCCGGGCAATTTGCAAAAGACCATAATGTGAAAATTGGTCTTGAACTTCATGGCGGGTTCCTTGTGCATACTCCTTATACACTTCTAAAATTAAGGGGAGAAACCTGTGATGCCATTGGAGCCAATCTGGACCCAAGCCATTTATGGTGGCAGGGAATCGACCCTGTGGCGGCAATAAAAATATTGGGAAAAGAAAATGCCATTCATCATTTTCATGCAAAAGATACTTATATTGATCAGGAAAATGTTAATATGTACGGTTTAACAGATATGCAGCCATATGGAAATGTTCAGACCAGAGCGTGGACATTCAGGTCAGTCGGGTGCGGACACGGGCTGCAGGAATGGTCGGATATGATAAGCGCTTTGCGAACATTTGGGTATGATTATGTTGTCAGCATTGAGCATGAAGATCCGCTTATGTCTATAGAAGAAGGATTTACAAGGGCAGTCAGAAACCTTAAATCGATCTTAATCGAAGAGCAGCCTTCAGAAATGTGGTGGATGTAACAATTTTAGCAGGGGAGGATTTTAAAATCCTTCCCTGTATTTTCGACAAATTTCTCAAATGGGGTTGACCATTCTGACTGAATTTAGTACTATTAAATAGTTGATTCGACACAATGTTTATTTTTTCTGTTGATAAAAATCGACATAGGGTTTAGTCATAATTTCATTGCTGATTAAATATAAATACACAAATGCGGGTGTAGTTTAGTGGTAAAACCTCAGCCTTCCAAGCTGATGATGAGGGTTCGATTCCCTTCACCCGCTCCATACATAGCCAACGCAGTGTTTCGTTCAAAAAGAACGAGGTATTGCGTTTTTTCATTTTCCTTGGCTATTAAGCAAAAAGAATCGGGTGGCATCCGAGGATACCACTCGATTTTTTAGAAACTTGTTTAACATCCAATTACCTTAGAGGCTCCTTCTCCGCCATGTACTTGAGTGTACATGTTCATTAAAGAATCAACCATTTTTTCAGCCTTTTCCATTTCCAGAGAAGGGCGCAAATAAACGATTTGAACGGCATTATTAGTCTGCTCTGTCACCGCTGACCTTTCTGAGTCGACAAACGGACTGCCAAATGGCCCTGCCGCATCTTCACTAATAATTAAATTGGCAAGTGAGTTGGGTCTTCCGTTTAAACCGTTATATTCTTCGCCTTCTTTGCCTAACCTGATAGTCAGATTACCTGAAAGCTTATCGGCGTCATACACGCCAATCGGTATTTGATATTCGAGGGAAAAGAAGTTGTTAATATCTATGGAGCTGTTGACCGGCTGCAGATAATTTTGTTTTTTAATTCTTCTGTACAGTGCTTCTGCAGAGTGACGGTGCCGATTTGGATCCTTGCCTGCTGTTTTGAAAATCTGTCTCCATTCCTTGATCCCCTCAAGTTCTGTAACACTCTTGTCCTCTAAGTCAAAATAAATTGATTCCTGAAATAATTGGAGTCTGCCCTTTACCATTTGAGGAGATTGTCCGACTTCTATATTTTTATATGTAATGAATCCAATTTTAAATTGGGGAAATAACCTGCACAACTCGGGAGCAATCGTAATTTCCAAGCTTTCCACCTCCAAAATTACTTTAAAATAGTTTATCATAATAAGCGGTGATTCAATAAATTAAAGACTTTCCGGTATCTATCACCGGCATTGATACAGCTTGTTTTCATATAAATTAAATTTTCACGAAAGGAGGTTATACAATGGATTTTTCCCAATTCAAGCAGGAAGTTATTGAATACAGCAAAACAATTGGCATAGATAAAATCGGTTTTACAGCAGCCAGCACTTTTGATGAGATGAAAAATAGACTGATTCGCCAGCAGGAACTTCAATATCAATCAGGATTTGAAGAGCCTGATATTGAGAAGAGGGTGAATCCGGGCCTGCTAATGGACAAACCCAGATCCATTATCTCAATTGCTGTTGCTTACCCTTCCAAAATGAAGGTCAGAGTTGTCAGCAAAAGAGGTGAGCGAAGAGGAATTTTCTGCCGCGCTTCATGGGGTAAAGATTATCATCATATCCTGAGGGAACGTCTTCAAAAGCTTGAGCGCTTCATCCAATCAAAAATCCCTGAGGCGTTATGCAAATCCATGGTGGATACAGGTGAACTGGTTGACCGGGCTGTAGCGCAGCGTGCCGGAATTGGCTGGAGCGGCAAAAACTGTTCCATTATTACACCAGAATTCGGATCCTATGTTTATCTCGGAGAAATGATAACGAACCTGCCTTTTGTACCGGATAAACCAATGGAAGACAGATGCGGAAGCTGCAATAAATGTGTTGACGTCTGTCCGACTGGAGCTTTAATCCAGGGAGGTCAGCTTGATGCACAGAAGTGCATCGCGTTTTTGACACAGACAAAAGGCTTTCTTGCAGAGCCGTATAGGGAAAAACTGGGAAATAGACTGTACGGGTGTGATACCTGTCAAACTGTATGCCCTGAAAATAAAGGCAAGGATTTTCATTTGCACGAAGAAATGGAGCCGGATCCCGAAGTGGCAAAGCCGCTTTTAAGGCCGCTCCTATTTATCAGCAACCGGGAATTTAAAGAAAAATATGGCCCGGTTTCAGGCTCCTGGAGAGGGAAAAAGCCGATCCAGCGAAATGCCATTATCGCCTTGGCTCACTACAAAGACGAAACAGCTGTAGAAGATCTGATTAAAGTCATGACAGAAGATCCTCGGCCGGTGATCCGTGGAACGGCTGCCTGGGCACTCGGGAAAATTGGCGGTGAGAAATCACTGGCTGCCCTGGAACAGGCGTTGCAGCAGGAAAAAGACGGAGGGGTCGTTTCTGAGATTGAAAAAGGTTTAAGTTTTATAGAACAATGATGAGGGAGGAATCTCCCTCTTTTTTTATGGACAAATAGAGAAACTGGTCAGCCCGGCTGACTTACTAATATATTGCACGAAAAATTAAGCAAAGTCCTCAGCTTCGTCTCATATGTATGGAATAGGAGAGGAGTGAGATGCGTGAGGGACCAGCTTCAGGAGCTGTTAATAAAAAGAGTGCAGCAGTGCGTTTCCCATTCAAGAGGTTCAATTCATACCTGCCCTAAGATTGAAAAGAAGAAAGAATCACTTTCCGGCAGGTCCGGTGAGATTGTTAAAGCCCAGGCAACCGGAAAAGTGATCACGGTCGGCAGGGAGAAGGATGATATGAAGCAGGTTGAATACAGAGTTCACTTTAAATATTTAATTAAGCAAAAAGGCATATTCTTTATGGAAGAAGAAATTGAAGAGCGCACAGCCGACTTTTATAAAGGAGTGTTTGTCGAGGATCGGGAGAAAAACCCTTTTAAGGATATTCAAAAAGCTGAAGCGTCTCCTGACCGTGAATATGGAGAGGAAGAAAGGATAGAGTATGAGTATGACCGCATGAAGGCAGTGCAGTATGCAGAAAAATGGTGGAACAGCTATAATCCGGCTTATAAAAAATTTGAAGTGGATTGCACGAATTATATTTCCCAGTGTCTTCATGTAGGCGGCGGACCGATGAGAGGGTTTCCTAACCGCGGAAAAGGATGGTGGATGAGAAGCGGGAATTGGAGCTACAGCTGGACGGTTGCAAATTCATTGCGGTGGTATCTGCCGAGTTCGAATTCGGGGTTAAGAGCGGAGGAAGTCTCGAGTCCGGATCAGCTCTTAATTGGAGATGTCATTTGCTATGATTTTCAGGGAGACGGGCGATTTGACCATACAACGATCGTGACGGGGAAAGATGCCTCAGGAATGCCGCTGGTCAATGCCCATACTTATAACAGCCGAATGCGTTATTGGGCTTATGAAGATTCAACAGCCTATACACCGAATATTAAATATAAATTTTTGTCTATAACTGATGATCAGTAATTTGTATGGTGATATCAAAGTGATATAATAACACATGCAGAATTAATTTAGAGGTGAAAAAAGTGGGATTGCATGTAGTATTATATCAGCCGGAAATTCCGGCAAACACCGGTAATATAGCCCGTACTTGTGCGGCTACTGATACGACATTGCATCTGATCCGGCCGCTTGGCTTTTCGACAGAAGATAAAATGCTGAAGCGTGCAGGTCTGGATTATTGGCAATTTGTAAAGATCGTCTATCATGAATCATTGGACGATTTCTTTAATAGCAGCAAAGGCGGTGAATACTTCTACTTAACGAAGTATGGCACCATGCCGCATTCCACTTTCGATTACAGCAATGTAGGAAAGGATTATTATTTTATTTTTGGCAAAGAAACGACGGGTCTTCCGAAGAATATCATTGAAACCAACAAAGAGCGTGCATTAAGGGTACCAATGAACGATAAAGTCCGTTCCCTTAATTTATCAAACGCTGCAGCCATTCTGGTTTATGAAGCACTGCGGCAGCAGGATTACTTGCATTTAAAATAGTAAACAGCAGGCCTGAAATTTTTCGGGCCTTTTCCTTTGGAGAAAACTTTCCTATCTGGGTAAAATGAAAAAGTACATATGGAAAGGATGAGATGTGATGAATGAAGTGACCAATTTGCTGATGGACCATCGCTCCGTGCGCCACTTTGAGGACAAGCCGCTTTCCAGGGAGCAGATAGAAACGATTATACTTTCTGCTCAAGCCGCGTCCACCTCAAGTTTTGTTCAAGCCTATTCAATAATCGGTCTTACCGATAAAGTGAAGAAAGCGAAACTTGCTGAATTTGCAGGCAATCAGAATTATGTAGCAGAAAATGGCCATTTTTTTGTTTTTTGTGCTGATTTGCATCGTCATGAAGTCATGGGACAAATGGAAAATATCAATGTAATTCCTTCCATTGAAAGCACAGAGAAATTTATGGTGGCTGTCATTGATGCAGCATTGGCTGCGCAGAATGCTGCCGTTGCTGCTGAATCGCTGGGATTGGGAATCTGCTATATTGGCGGAATAAGAAACAATCTTGAGGGAGTAGCTGAACTTTTAAGGACACCGGATCGCGTGATTCCTTTGTTTGGACTGGCTGTTGGCTATCCTTCCAAAAAGAACGATAAAAAGCCGAGGCTTCCTCTTCAGCACATATACCATGAAAATGAATATAAGCAGGATGAAACTGCCTACCGCGAAGAGCTGGAAGTGTATAATCAAATCATTTCCGAGTACTATGGTGAGCGTACGGGCGGCAAGCGGAAGGACACATGGACTGGCCAAATCGCCGGCATGCTTGAAAAGCAGACACGAATGTATATGAAGGATTTTGTACAGAAGAAAAAGATGGATATAAGGTAGGGGTATATTGGACACCAAGAGTCTGTCCTACAAATAAGAAAAAAGCTGCTGAATTGATCAGCAGCTTATTTTTTGCTCACGCCTGGCTTGTCATCATAACCAGCAGTGAAAATAGCAGCAAGGAAAGCAACCATTACACCGATAATAATAATTGTACCCATGTATATGTAATCCTCCTTTAGCGGTATCTCAATAGGCAAGCATGTAAATATAAGCTTATTATAGCCCAAAAATGAATAACTGTGAATGAAAAGTAAGGAGTTTTTTTTACAGTTAGAGACCGCAGCAAAGTATTCCTAATAAATATCCCCGTAAAAAGTACAAACCAAACTCTCAATAGTTTACGCATGTTCGATTGCCGGGGCGCATAGAGTATATTAATCGTCTCTGATAATGCGACAGGGGGAGGTCCTTATGGATATTCTAAAAAAAATTGAGATGTACAGACACGAAGAGGAAAAGCTTAAATGGGAAGGGACTTTTGGAGAGTATTTAGAAATTATTAAAGAGAAGCCATGGGTTGCCCAGTCAGCACATTCACGGGTATATAGCATGATTAAAGATGCCGGTGTGGAAGAAGTGAAGGGGCAAAAAAGATATCAGTTTTTCAGCAATCAGCTCTTTGGATTAGAAGAAGCTTTGGAAAGGTTAGTGGAAGAGTATTTCCATCCGGCAGCCAAACGCCTTGATGTCCGCAAAAGGATCCTTTTATTAATGGGTCCGGTCAGCGGCGGTAAATCAACATTAGTGACGATGCTAAAAAGAGGTTTGGAACTATATTCTCATTCTGATAGGGGAGCGGTCTATGCTATTAAGGGTTGCCCGATGCATGAAGATCCGCTTCATTTAATCCCGCACCATCTCCGAAAGGATTTCTATGACGAATATGGAATTAGAATTGAAGGAAATTTATCGCCACTGAATAGCATGCGTCTTGAGCAGGAATATGGCGGCCGCATTGAGGATGTTTTGATTGAAAGGATCATTTTCTCGGAAGACCGAAGGGTAGGGATCGGAACTTTCAGCCCTTCAGATCCAAAATCACAGGATATTGCCGATCTGACTGGAAGCATTGACTTTTCAACCATTGCTGAATATGGTTCAGAATCAGATCCTCGTGCCTATCGTTTTGATGGAGAACTAAATAAGGCAAACCGCGGTATGATGGAATTCCAGGAAATGCTGAAGTGCGACGAGAAGTTTTTATGGCATTTATTGTCCCTGACTCAGGAAGGCAACTTTAAAGCTGGACGCTTCGCTCTGATTTCGGCAGATGAGCTAATTGTCGCTCACACGAATGAAACAGAGTATCGTTCATTCATTTCCAATAAAAAGAATGAAGCACTGCATTCCAGGATAATTGTTATGCCAATCCCATATAATTTAAAGGTTTCAGAGGAAGAGAAGATTTACGATAAAATGATTCGTGAAAGCGATGTTTCCAATGTGCACATTGCACCGCATACCTTGAGGGTTGCAGCGATGTTTACGATTTTAACCCGTATGAAAGATCCGAAAAAAGGCGATATAGATTTAGTTAAAAAAATGCGTTTGTATGATGGAGAGAGCGTTGAAGGCTATAACAGGGCTGATGTGGAAGAATTGAAAAAAGAGCATGCAGATGAAGGCATGAGCGGTATTGATCCGCGCTATGTCATCAACAGGATCTCTTCTACAATCATCCGCAAAAATATCACAAGCATCAATGCGCTGGATGTATTGCGGTCGCTTAAAGAAGGATTGGATCAGCATCCATCCATTACTCCAGAGCTGAAGGAAAGATACCTGAACTTTATTTCTCTGGCCCGCAAAGAGTATGATGATATTGCGAAGAAAGAAGTACAAAAGGCATTTGTTTATTCTTATGAAGAATCTGCGAAAACGCTTATGGAAAACTATCTTGATAATGTTGAAGCATACTGCAATAAAGCGAAGCTGCGCGACCCATTAACCGGTGAGGAAATCAGTCCGGATGAAAAGCTGATGCGCTCAATCGAAGAACAGATCGGCATCTCCGAGAATGCGAAGAAAGCATTCAGGGAGGAAATCCTCATCCGCATCTCAGCTTACGCAAGAAAAGGCAAGCGCTTTGACTATAATTCGCATGACCGTCTGCGTGAAGCAATCCAGAAGAAGCTTTTCGCTGACCTGAAAGATGTGGTGAAGATCACCACATCTTCAAAAACGCCGGATGAGCAGCAGCTGAAGAAGGTGAATGAAGTTGTAGCAAGATTAATTGACGAACATGGCTATAACTCAACATCAGCAAACGAACTGCTCCGCTATGTGGGAAGCTTGCTGAATCGTTAAAAAGAAGAGCCTGGCAGAGTTGCTGCCAGGCTTATTTTTGCGGGTGATGGAGAAAAGACTGTGGTGTAATTGATAGATTTAATGAAAAATACCCATATAAAAAAGAGGCTCCGAAAGCCTCTTCATCAATTTTTCTCTATTTTAAGTGCAGCTTTTTTCTTTTTTTTCTGGCATTCCGGACAAATCGGCTTGTTCTCAAGATAAACGGTCCGATCATACAGTGATAATTCACCGCACCAGCTGCAGCAAAGGATTTCGCTCATAAAGATCCCCCCTTTAGTATAATCCTATTTTCGCCTGGCCATCTTTATGCAGCAGAACCTGCCTAAAAGTTTAGATAAGCCCAACACAGGGTATAAATAAAGCAGAGGTGATATTCATGAAAAAGAAAGAATTAGATAAGGATTATACACCGAGAAACAGCTCAATGGCAGAGAATATTGAAGAAATGGAAAATCTGGGAAAGCAAATGGAGAATTTGCGGACCAATAAAGAATTAAAAGAGGATTATGATAAATATCCCGATCCCATTCAGCATAAAAACAAGGACAAGAACCTTCGCTAAACGCGGAGGTTTATTTTGTTTATTTAGGCAAATCCCCATATTAAAAAATGGGCTTGTCCAAAAGATGATGCGAATGTCTTATTGTCAAAATTATTTGTAAATTATTTTGTCTTCTCGCATATGATAGAGTAATAAACATTTCTTTGTATTGGTGCATTAATAACAAATTTGCTGCCGGGAAATGAGTCTATGAAAGTAAGGCAGACTGCTGAATTGGGGATGTTTCATCTTTTTTGACACTCGCGATATTGTATGTTGGAAAGCTGTAATGTGTGAAATTGAATTTAAAAGGAGGGGTTAACATGACGAATGTCAATAACCATCAGTTTGTAATTTCCCAAGAAGATTGGTCCCTCCATCGCAAAGGCTATGATGACCAGCAGCGTCATCAGGATAAAGTCCAGGAAGCAATCCGCAACAATTTGCCTGATTTGATAACGGAAGAAAACATTGTAATGTCGAATGGGCGGGAAGTAGTGAAAATTCCGATTCGCTCATTGGATGAATACAAAATCCGTTATAACTATGATAAAAACAAACATGTCGGCCAAGGCGATGGAGATAGCCAGATTGGAGATGTAGTGGCACGTGATGGATCCGGCAGCCAGAAAGGACCCGGAAAGGGGCAAGGAGCAGGCGACCAGGCAGGCGAGGATTATTTTGAAGCAGAAGTATCACTGATGGAAATTGAAGAAGCTTTATTTAAACAATTGGAATTGCCTAATTTAAAAAGAAAAGAGCAGGATGAAAACCTGGTAGAGGACATCGAATTTAATGATATCAGAAAGACTGGATTAATGGGCAATATTGATAAGAAACGCACCATGATGTCGGCATTTAAGCGTAATGCAATGAGTGGAAAAGCAGCGTTCCACCCAATTTATAAGGAAGATTTGAAGTTTAAGACCTGGAATGAAATTGTAAAGCCTGATTCAAAGGCTGTTGTGCTTGCTATGATGGATACGAGCGGCTCGATGGGGATCTGGGAAAAGTATATGGCCAGAAGCTTTTTCTTCTGGATGACACGCTTCCTGAGAACTAAATATGAGACAGTCGAGATTGAATTTATTGCCCACCATACTGAAGCAAAGGTTGTTTCAGAAGAGGACTTTTTCTCAAAAGGAGAAAGCGGGGGAACCATCTGTTCATCTGCCTATCGTAAAGCGCTTGAACTGATTGAGGTCAAATACGACCCGCGCAAATATAATATTTACCCTTTCCACTTCTCAGACGGTGATAACCTGACCTCTGACAACGCCCGCTGTGTAAAGCTAGTGGAAGACCTGATGAAGGTGTCCAATATGTTCGGATATGGTGAAGTTAACCAGTATAACCGCCATTCGACCCTGATGTCAGCCTATAAAAATATTAAAAATGAGGATTTCCGCTATTATATCCTTAAGCAAAAAGCAGATGTATTCCATGCGATGAAGAGTTTCTTCAAACAGGAGGAAGATAAGAAGAAGTATGCTTAAGAGAGGGGAACCTCTCTTTTTTATTCCAAAAAAAAAGACCCCAAACGGGGGTCTTCTGCTATTAGAGCCTTTCCTTCGTATATCGTTCATCCCTGTTAAATTCAGCACTGGTTTTCACATCGGCAGACTTGGGTGAAATGTGAACAGGATCATTATCCTGATTATTGAGAGCACATGTGTAACCAGTTTTATCTGCCAGTGTCTTGATATCTGATTCATGGACAGCTTCCCGGGCTGAAGCGCTTTCGAGATACCCTTCTGGGTCTTCAGCACTGATCCTTTGATTGTCCTCCTGGGAAGCGGGATAGTTCCCATAGTAGTCCGCGATTAAGACATACTTTCCATCAAATACCATGCTTGCGTATTTATCCAAGTCATGTTCATCAAACCGTGTACCATCTTTTTTATTAGGATCCATTCCTGAACTTGTGGCTGGATCTTCTCCCATAAAAAGGGCTTTCACTGAATCAAGAAAGCGCTGATTGCCGAGCTCCTGGGATCCGACTATTCGCAAGTTCACTCCATGATTGTTTGCAAAGCTTTCGAGGTTCGCTCCATCTTTTGAGACAATCACAAGGTTGTCTTTCTGATACCCGTTTGACAAGGCCCCTTCAATAGCAACTTTAAGATCTTCCTGAGTATCATACCCGCCTACTAATATATTTTTCTTCATATTTTCACTCCTAATGTCATATTATATTTTCTAATTTCCCTGAATTGCAGGAGGAGAAACTTTCTTTTCTTTTGAAGGGCAGACAGTCAACAAAGGAATAAACTATCCTGAATCATTACATGGTACAAGCCATATGAATTAATAAAACAAAGTAAATACAGTATGATAAAGATAATAGCCAATAAATTGGAATTGCTGCTGGAGGTGGGTAGATGGAGATTGAGAAACTGGCTAAAAGGTTAAGTAACAGGACCCCAGTCATTTTAGGGAGTGAGCGATTTTCGAAATTCGCTATTTTGCTTCCGCTGGTTGAGATAAATAATGAGGTACATGTCCTTTTTGAAGTGCGTTCACTTACAATGAGAAGGCAGCCTGGGGAGGTCTGTTTCCCGGGCGGGAGAATAGATCCGGAAGATAGGGATGAGGAGCATACGGCTATCCGTGAAACCTCAGAGGAACTCGGCGTGAATGAAGACAGCATCACAGATGTGTCCCCGCTGGATTACATGATTTCCTTCGGTCAAATTATTTACCCTTATGCAGGCATTATCCATAATCCGGACCAGATTAAGCCAAACCCTGATGAAGTGGAAGAAGTTTTTACAGTCCCTCTTTCATTTCTAAAAAAAGTAAAGCCGGAAATGTATCACGTGAATTTTAAAGTAGAGCCCGAAGAGAATTTTCCATTTGACTTGATTGCCGGAGGTGAAAATTACAATTGGCAGGCAAGGAAAGTAGAAGAAGTATTTTACTATTTTAAAGATAAGGTTATTTGGGGGCTGACTGCCCGAATTCTTAAGCATTTTCTTGAAATCATTACTGAAGATTTCGAGGAAAGTAAGAGCGTTTGAAGAAAATAATTTTCAAAAAAGGTTGACGCAGTCCTTATAAATGTTTATGATTCATATAAATTGAATACTTTGAAACTTCTTATCAAGAGAGGCGGAGGGACTGACCCTATGAAGCCTCGGCAACCAGCATTTATGCACGGTGCCAAATTCAGAGGAATACATTTTCCGAAGATAAGAAGGCGGAATGAACGGAACGTAAATTCAAACCCCTTCTTGTCTGTATAGACGGAAGGGGTTTTTTGTTTTTATAGTTTTCTGCACTTTAAATATTAACCAGGGGGAATGTGAAATGTCAGCGATAACGATTGGGCTATTGGGGTTTGGAACAGTTGGAAAAGGAGTGTATGAAACGATCAGCAAACATCAGGGAAGGCTCCAGGCGATATTCGGGAAAGAAGTGAAGGTCTCGGCCATCCTTGTCAAAAATGTGAGTAAGCATTCTTTGCCTGATGATGAGGTGCTTTTAACTGATGACTTTCAGGATATTATTGAGCTTCCTAAGCTTGATGTCGTAATTGATGCCATTGTTGGCAGGGAACCAGGCTATACGTATTTGCGCCAGGCCATATCGAGAGGATGCCATGTCATTACAGCAAATAAGGAGATGTTTGCATTCCATGGAAGTGAGCTTGCGAGGCTCGCAAAAGAAAATAATGTATCATTAGGATTTGAAGCAACAGTCGGAGGCGGGATCCCTATAATTCAGACTATCAAGCAGCTGCTGAATGCCAACAAGATTGAACGGATCGAAGGAATTTTAAATGGCACATCCAATTTCATTTTGACAAGTATGCGCGAGGAGAACTTATCATTTGAAGAAGCACTGAAAATAGCGCAGGAAAAAGGATATGCAGAAGCCGATCCGAAAAATGATATAGAAGGATATGACGCTTTTTACAAAGCGGTTGTTCTGAGCGAGCTGGTATTCGGGAAAGCACCGGCGCAGGAAACATCTGTTAGAGAAGGCATTACTGATATTACAATTGAGCAAATCCGTTTGGCTGATTCCCTGGGCCTGAAATTTAAACATGTAGCATCGATTCAGAGAGAAAAAGATACTATCCGCTGTACTGTAAAACCGGTCCTGACAGTGGAGGCACATCCCTTGTACAGAGTAGAAGGAGTGCAAAATGCAGTTTCGATTGATGCGGATATTGTCGGGAATATCAGCCTGCAGGGTCCTGGTGCCGGCATGTTCCCGACAGCCAGCGCAATTATTGAAGATCTGATTCATGTTGGCAGAGCCGATATTCCTTCAGTCTTTGAGGAAGGCGACTCGGAAGGGACTGTTCTTGAACAGGCAGTTTGGATTATATTTGGTGATGCTGATAAAGGGGGATTGCCTGAAGGATTTGAAACAATCAGCAAAGTTTCAAAAGATGCCTTCATCGTTAAGGCATCATTGAAAGCTGTATCATTATTAGATACATCATATTTGAAGGCTTATCAGGTGCTTGGAGATTACGCTCCTGCTGCAAAGGAAAATAAGCAGGTACAGCCGGTATAATATGATGATGCTAAAAAACAGGAGGGGCAAGCTTATGAGCTGCCCCTCCTGAGGTATGTTTAGAGATGGTGGATGTTATCGCAGTCTAACGGGCAGTAAGCCTCCCTTTTCCAGACTCAGAGGAATCGAAAAAGGATAAGTGGGAGTCCAACTGCCCGTAAAGGCCCGCCAGCAGAACAAAGACTAAAAACGCCACGTCCTGTGGGCCACAACTTATAATCAGTGGGAGTATAAAGCCCCCTCACTGATTGAAGTTTCACTTTAAGCCTGCTGGTTCTTTAACAAAGGGTTATTTAATCCAGAATAAAGGTCTTTTACATGAACTGTTACAATCTTAGCACCAATCTGGACATGGACCATATTATCAAAAACAGCTGTTACCAGGCCGTTTAATGAAACATTCGCACCAATATTGAGATCTTTGCCGGGAGTTTTAACATTTTTCTTGTCTGCCATCGTAACACCATCCCATTCCGTTTTATTGAAACTTATACATAGAATATTTCCTTTTTATAGTAAAATAAACGCTTTAATAAAAAAAGTCCAGTAAAATAGCCTGTTTTTTTATCGACAAATTTTATTGGTGCCAGGTACCTGTCGAATTTTCTCTTTATAAATAATTAAGCATTCTTCCGAAATCAAATATAACCGAAAGAAATGCTTGAAGGGAATACGCAATGAATGCTATCTAATTTTGGATCTAACTGGCAGGAGTGAAATTCAAACAAAGAGGGTATTTATAGTCCGTAAAAATACAATTTCAGAAAAGGATGAAAAACGGAATATGAATATGCCTCTTGCAATTGGGCTCATTTTTATTGCCCTTTATATAACTGCAATAATCGGGATTAAAATCCTAAGGATTCCTGATATTGTTATTTATATTATTTTAGGAACCTGCATCGGTTTTTTTGGATTTTACAAAGAGGCGAAAGTAATTGAAACTGCAGGTGAAATTGGCTTAATTCTGTTATTCTTTCTGCTTGGCACAAAATTCTCTGTGGGTGAATTAAGGAATAATGGAAGGAAAGTCTGGAAATCCGGGCTATTGGATGTTTTTCTGGGAGTGGGAGTGACTGGGGGAATTGCCTATGCTGCAGGTCAAAACATGTTTGTCTCTTTATTGATTGCTGGAATTGTATATGCAACCAGTTCTTCAATTACTGTTAAGCTGCTGGAATCAAAAAATCGCCTTGAAGATAAAGACTCTGATTATATGCTCTCTCTTCTGATTTTTGAAGACCTCACTGCCCCGATACTAGTGACCGTGTTGATTGGGCTGAGCGGCGGAAATAGTTTCTCCGCTGCAGATTTTCTGTTTATTTTTCTAAAGGTTTCTCTTCTTGCTGGCGCTGCAGTTTGGATGAGCAGAATAGTTCTTCATAAAGCCCAGCATTGGATGAAGAAAGTTGCTCATGAAGATTCCTTTTTGATTCTTGTTCTCGGAGTAGCGATTACCTATGGCGGATTTGCAGTATTTCTGGGGCTATCAGAGGTTATTGGCGCATTTCTTGCCGGCATCATTCTTGCCGGAACGGAGGTAAAAGAAAAAACAGAGGAAGTTGTACTTCCCGTAAGGAATTTGTTTCTTCCGTTTTTTTTCTTGAATTTCGGGCTTTCGCTTGAGTTTAATGAAGAAATTCCTTCTTTCGGTCTTCTGGTTATTATTGTTATCTGGTCCATCATTCACAAGCTTGCTGCAGGGTATTTTGGAGGGCAATGGTATGGCCTGTCGAAACAGGAAGCTCTAAAGGCGGGATTATCATTATCATCAAGGGGAGAATTCTCTGTAATTATTGCCGGATTGGCCACAGGGGGCCTTAAAGTATTTGCCGGGGCTTATATCCTGATTGCAGCTTTGGCCGGCATGCTGCTGTTTCAGTTATCAACCTGGATCCATTCACGGGTGCAGAGGAATTCCAGGTAATATCAATAGAAAATTACCGGAAAACCCTTTGTTCTGAAGAGTTTTTCCGGTTTGCTGTTTATTAATTTCTTCTTCTTACTTCCTGCTGCGTGAAACAAAAGGGTTTTCAGCAATCCAAAATCTCCAGGGATAATTCCTTGCATCACCGGAATTATCAATTCCGATTCGTTTTCCGCGTGTGACTTTCCCGGGAGGAATTCCTTTAGCAATCATAAGAGGGGGGCTTGTAAAATGCCGTCCATAATCATCTATTGTAATATCGAGAGCTTTGGTTAATTTACCTGGCCCATTTGTGAGGTTCTTCAGATTCTCCATTTTTCGTCTTTTTTTCATTAAATCAAGCCCATCTACAGGTTCAATTCCCCTGATCAATACAGCTTCCGGCTTTTCCTTTGGGCCGCTAACAACATTAACCAGACAATGGGTATGCATCACATACGTGTAGACAAATCCAGGTTCATTGAACATGATTTCGGTCCGCTTTGTTCTCCTGTTCCCAAAGCTGTGAGCTGCCCTGTCTTCCGGGCCCATATATGCTTCTGTCTCAACGATATAGCCTGAGGCGATTCCCTCTTCCGTTTCTTTGATCAATAAGCAGCCCAGCAGTGCTTCCGCCAATAGTAGTGTCGGCTGCTGAAAAAAGCTTTCTGGCAGAGGAGCATATGGATTTATAACTTTCAAGATCAATCTCTCCAAACAGAATTTTATTGTGTTGCAGTATCGTGTCTTATGTTTTTACCCTTTGCTATTTTTTCATAACCATACCTGCAGTATAATAGCAAAAGGAAATACTATACAGGATGTGGGCATTGATGAATAAAAATATCGGTTTTATCGGATGCGGAAAAATGGCTCAGGCCATAATTGGAGGAATACTCAAATCCAATCTGGTAAATCCAATCCAGATTATTGCTTCTGCCAGAACTGAAAAGACGCTTGAGGATGTAAAAAGCAGGTGGAATATACAAACACGCCTTTCCAATATTGGAGCAGCGGAAGAAGCGGATATACTGTTTTTGGCTATTAAGCCTGATGCACATGGGGAAGTTATTGATGAGATTAAAGATAGCCTTCGCTCCCATGCCATCATCATAACCATTGCGGCCGGCATCAGCCTATCATTTCTGGAACAGTCATTTGGCCGGAAAGTCAGAGCAGTACGAACCATGCCAAATACGCCATCATTAGTAGGAGAAGGAATGACCGTCCTTTCTGTTAATGAATCAGTATCTCCAGATGATATGGAGGAAGTGGAAAAAATATTTTCATGCATTGGAAGAGCAGCTTTTATGGAAGAAAAGCTGATGGACGCTATTCCTGCTATAAGCGGTTCTTCTCCAGCGTATGCCTATATGTTCATTGAAGCATTGGCAGATGGCGGTGTAAAAGCAGGATTGCCCCGTGAACAGTCTTATCAGCTCGCCGCACAGGCTGTTTTGGGGGCAGCCAAGATGGTGCTGGAAACGGGTCTGCATCCAGCGGAATTAAAGGATGAGGTCTGTACTCCAGGTGGAGCAACGATTGAAGCAGTTGCCGAACTGGAGAGAACTGGGTTCCGTGCAGCGGTAATGAGTGCAATGGATCAATGTTTTGAAAAAACAAAGGCTCTTTCAGAGAAAAACAATTAAACAGATATATTTACCTAATCCCGGCAGATATACAACTGCCGGGTGATCTAATTGTCGCTGAAATTTAGGCACAGATCAAAGGGAAAACACTGAACCTTTCAAGGCAGAATGGAATATATAATAAGAAAATTTAAATTTTAATCCCGACTTGACTCATAGGAATACATGTATTATAGTAAGTCATTATGAAAACATCTATTGGGGAGGATTCAGTCCGATGAGTACAGGACTTTTAGTTTTAAATATTGCCATTATGCTTCTGCTTATAGGCGTATTATTCTTTATGCAACAAAAGCATATTTCATTCTCAAAGCGTGTGTTTACAGCGCTTGGATTAGGGATTTTGTTTGGCTTCGCCCTTCAGCTGATTTACGGACCTGGTGCTGAGATCATTGCTAAATCTGCAGACTGGTTCAATTTAGTAGGCGGGGGTTATGTCAAATTCCTGCAAATGATTGTAATGCCGCTTGTCTTCATTTCTATATTAGGTGCATTTACTAAGCTAAAATTAACTAATAATATTGGAAGAATCAGTGTGCTTATCCTTGGGCTGCTTGTAGGCACAACTGCAGTTGCTGCCGCTGTAGGGATTGCAACAGCTGTCGGCTTTGACTTGGAGGCAGTCCAAATCAGCGGAGGCGATGCAGAGACAGCCCGCGGGGAACAGCTTGAAGAAACCTATCAGGGCATTGAAGGAAGGACATTCCCACAGCAGATGCTGGATCTTCTTCCGGCCAATCCATTCCTTGATTTTACAGGAGCAAGGCCTACATCCACCATTTCAGTTGTTATCTTTGCAGCCTTTTTAGGAATTGCTTACCTGGGTGTCAGACGGAAATCACCCGAGCAGGCTGACCTTTTTGCGAAA
The DNA here is from genome assembly GCF_964223445.1 of Cytobacillus sp. Classification (NCBI taxonomy): domain Bacteria; kingdom Bacillati; phylum Bacillota; class Bacilli; order Caryophanales; family Bacillaceae; genus Cytobacillus; species Cytobacillus sp. Next base: position 877 of record NZ_CAXQGS010000013.1, on the reverse strand, counting down.
ATTGTTGATGCCTTCTATGCAATTATCATGCGTGTTGTCACATTAATTCTGCGCTTGACTCCGTACGGAGTATTGGCCATTATGACGAAAACAGTGGCCATGAGTGATTTCGACTCGATTCTAAATTTAGGGAAATTTGTTATTGCTTCTTATGTGGCACTTGCCATCATGTTCCTGATTCACCTGCTGCTTTTAACAATGAGCGGTTTAAATCCAATCACATATATGAAAAAAGCATTTCCTGTATTAACATTTGCCTTTACATCCAGAACAAGTGCTGGTGCATTGCCATTGAACATTAAAACACAAAAGTCACTGGGGGTTCCTGAAGGAATTGCAAACTTTGCCGGGTCATTTGGTCTTTCCATTGGCCAAAATGGATGTGCTGGAATCTATCCGGCAATGCTGGCGGTAATGATTGCTCCGACTGTAGGCATTAACCCGCTGTCACCAGGATTTATTTTTACCGTCATTCTTATTGTAGCAATCAGCTCCTTTGGTGTGGCAGGGGTCGGCGGCGGTGCGACGTTCGCAGCGATCCTGGTATTATCTGCCCTTGACCTGCCAGTTGCACTGGCCGGCTTGCTGATCTCAATTGAACCGCTGATAGACATGGGACGCACAGCTGTTAACGTCAGCGGATCCATGACCTCAGGTATTTTGACGAGCCGTATCACCGGTGAAATTGATGGAAATCTGTATAGCGACATGAATGAAAAAATAGAAGCAGAAGCATAAGCATAAGCATAAGAAAAGCGACAGGTGCGGGGGCATCTGTCTCCGCGATCGTCGTGCCCTGCGCACCGAAGGACTCGCCGCGGAACGCGCGACCGTCCTCGAGCACCAGCACGGCGGGGGCGCGGTGCTCCGGGCGGCG
>NZ_CAXQGS010000012.1:0-19902 GCF_964223445.1 Cytobacillus sp. | reverse complement strand
AGAAATTTGGATTTATAACCATGTTAGCATGGCAACTCCAAAATATAAATGGGCGATTAATCTGAAAAAGCCTGGGGAAACGGTATCCATAAAAATAAACGGGGGATAAAGAGCATGTACGATCTGAATAGCAAGGTTAAAAAGTTTTATGGTGAGCATGTTGTTTTACCGAAAGCGGATAAAAACAATCTATTAAATAAAAAGAATATAAACATTAAACGGCTAAAAGAAGGACTCAAAGACTATAACGAAAAAAATAAGACAGATTATAAACTGGCAGAAGAGCCTGTTGTTCAAGGTAGTGTGGCAATGTCAACTGTGACTCAAAATGAAAGTAATGATTATGATATTGATGTAGCTATCATCTTTGAAAAAGACAATCTTGGTACATTGGGAACCACTGCAACAAAAAATATGATTGTTAATGCTCTTAAAGAAAAATGTAAGCAATTCAACACTGAGCCAGAAGCTAAAACTAATTGTGTGCGAATTGTCTATGCTGATGGCTATCATATTGATTTTGCAATATATAGAAGATATAAAAAGGAAGAAACAGATGATAAATACATCTATGAACACTGCGGAAGTGAATGGAGAGAAAGAAATCCACGAACAATTACCCAATGGTTTTTGGATGAAAACAAAGCAAAGAACTATAAGTTGAGAGAGGTCGTTCGACTTTTAAAAATGTTTTGTAAATCAAGACCTGACAGTTGGAAAAACATGCCTGGTGGGTTGATTTTAAGTGTTCTGGCAAATGAACAAAATGGAGCTTTTGAATCGTACGATAGGATGGATGAACGTTTCTATCATGTTATTGTAGGTATAAGAGACAGATTGGCTCTTGATAAGGAAGTCTATAATCCAACCGATTCTGACAGCAGTTTAAAATTGGTGAATAAAGATAGTACCAAAATGGATAATCTTTATAATCGATTAAAGGATAAAATTGAAAAGTTGGATATTTTATTCGCTGACTCTTGCACTTATAAACAAGCAGTGGAAGCTTGGGAAGCATTTTTTAATCATGAATATTGGACAGAGCAGAAAGATAAGGAGCAAAGATTTTCTAAATCGTATGGAACTCTTTTTGAGTCAGAAGTTTATATTGACTATAAGGAAACCGAAGAGTTTATACACAATATGATGCCTGTAAATATTCAATATGGGCTTGAACTGGATTGCAAAGTTGCCCGAAATGGAAACACAGTCGGGTGGATTCAATCCATGAGCCGTCAAAGAAAAGTATTGTTACCAGGACATGATTTGAATTTTGTTGCTCGTACTGACACACCTTCCCCTTTCCAAGTCTATTGGAAGGTAAAAAACAAAGGGGAAATTGCTAAGAAAGAAGATTGTGTGCGAGGACAAATTATACAAACAAACAAACTAACTCATACAGAAGTAACTTCTTTTAAAGGGGATCATTATGTAGAATGTTTTATAGTTAAGAATGGAGTTTGTGTTGCAAGGAAAAAGATTGGCGTGGATATAAAAGTTTCATAATGGAACAACTGTAATTGTAATATACTAAGAAGGTTTCCAGAGGAACCTTCTTTAATTGGGGAATGAAGACTTATGTTAAATTATATATGTAGAATATGTGAGAAAGTGTACTTATACTAACGGTGCAATATTATTCAACAAGAGCGTAAATTTGTATAATAGAATTTGGGGGAGAAAGATGAAAGGATTATCCTGGGTTTTAATGCTCTTTTACTTACTCGTTACCGTATTTTGGATAGTAAATTCATCATATTTATTTTCTCCGTTGGGTACAATTATATGGCTCATTTCGATTTTGTTAGGGTTTATTGCTTTTAAAAAGATAAAAGAAAAAAATATTATGAGGAAACTTATGTTATATTCAACTTCCTTTATGGTGTTTTTGGTTATAGTAACAGGTTTGATACATTTAGCAGTTACTTCTATGCCATAACTATCAGGTACGTTAGCCGAAGAACAAGTCAGTAGATTTTTAGAACGCAGAGGAATACTAAACCTCTGCGTTTTTCTATGTGATTTTGTTGTCTAAAATTATGCGTTTGATAGTAACCTTGCGAATTCGGTTTTTCTACTTCACAAACGAACTACTTACTCAGGCATCTGGCTTCTTTCATTCAGGCTAGCGGCAAAGTAATCCGGACCGTGGTTCCTTCATTTTCCCTGCTGTGGATGTATAGGTTACCGCCATGGTTTTTAATGATTTTTTTGCAGATCATAATGCCAAGGCCTGTGCCTTTTTCTTTTGTGCTGTAAAACGGCTCTCCCAGTTTGGCAAGGCGTTCTTCGGGTATGCCAATTCCTTCATCCTCAACACTGATGATGACAGAATGGTCCTCCCGGCGGATATCCACGTTTATTTTTCCGCCCACCGGCATGGCTTCAATTGAGTTCTTAATGATGTTAATCAGCACCTGTTTAATTTTATCTTTTTCACATTTCACATAAAACTCGCCGGGTGACTGTGTTAGTTCGATCATGATATTCTCCATAACTGCCTGGCTGTTTAAGAGGGTGATCACACTTTTTACAACGTTTGTCAGGCAGGTTTCTTCCATTTCGGTTATTTGGGGTTTGGCGAGAACGAGCAGGTCATTGACGATGCCTTCAATCCGCTCCAGCTCACTTAGGATGACCTCCGCGAAATCGCCTTTATGATCTTCATATAATAACTGTGTAAAGCCTTTTATGGCTGTAAGCGGGTTGCGGATTTCATGGGCAATGCCTGCGGCAAGCTGACCGACAACCGAAAGTTTTTCGGCATTCTGCAGCTTTTCTTCCGTCTTCTTTTGTCCGGTCACATCTTTAATAATGATTTGGTAGACCTTTCTGTTCTTGAAAGTGGTTGGAATCAGCTGGACTTCGGCTTTTCTCATTTGTCCGTCAGTCCGGATCAGATTAAGCTCAAAATTTACACTTAGCTTTGTTTGCAGAAAATCATCGAGGGTAGAATGTTCTGAAGGAGGAGTGTAGTCGTGGAGGGAGGTGCCGATCATCTCTTTGATGCTCGTGAATCCAAAAAGCTTCTTTCCTTCATTATTGATGTAGGTCCAAATCCCTTTTTGTGTCACCATTCCTATCGTATCCTTGGAGTACTCCACCAGAAAGCGGTACTTCTCCTGTGTTTCCAGAATTTCCTCTTCCATGATAATTCTTTGTGTCATATCCCGGATGATGCACATCATTTCTTTATCGTCATTAATGACTGAAAAATTGGCTTCAAGCCACAGATAATGCCCCTCCTTATGCCTGAAGCGAAAGGTCTCCCGTTTATGCGGAAGCTGTTCGAGCTCGGTCAATGCATCTCTTAAAAGGTCCCGGTCATTTGGATGGCAGTATGTATAAAGGCTGCTTCGATAAAAGTCCTGCTGCGAATACCCCAGCATTGGCAAGCAGGAAGGGGAGACATATAAAGCAATGCCTTCTTTTGTCACTCTTGCAATCACATCGCTGGAATGCTGAATGGCCAGCTGCAGATTCCTCGCTTCCACCTTGTCCGCGAATAAATCTGCAGGATTCTCGGTCATGATCATTTTTGTCCCTCCTTTTTGAAAAATGGCACTTTTCCATCATTATACAATACATGCTTGGATTGACATATAGGATAAATTTCACTCTGTGAGAAGGATACCTTGATAGGTACTATTCTCATAGGAACTTTCTAATTTCCTCTCCAAGGATGAATATGCCTTTCTGCAGTTCCTCCAGCGAGGCATAAGCATATGAAATTCGTATAAAATGAATTGGCCCGTCACTGTAAATGCTGCCCGGATTTATCAGCAGTTTTCTTGAAATTGCCTGCCGATAGAGGCTTCGAATTGGAATACTGGACGGTACTTTCAGCCATATAAAAAAACCTCCTTCCGGAGAATTCCATTCGGCTATCCCGGACAAGTGAGCATCTAATGTATTTAAGGCAGTATTACGACGAATTCTCAGCTGCTCACGTACACTTTCCATATGCTTTTGATAAAGGCCCGTGGACAGCCATTTTTCAGCAACCCTTTGTGATAGTGAACTTGAACCATAGTCAGTCTGCATTTTAAGATCGGCAAGCCGGTCGATAACAGGTTCAGGTGCTGCTACCCAGCCTATTCGAAGTCCGGGACTCAATGTTTTTGACAAGCTTCCCATATAAAGAACCTGGCCGTTTTGTCCATTGCTTTTAATGGCGGAGGGGGTGCTTCATCAAGCCAAAGCTCACGATAAATATCGTCTTCCACGATTGGCAGCTGTTCTATTCTGCAATCATCAAGCAGCTCCCTCCTTCTTTTTTCTGTCATTAAAATTCCAGTAGGATTATGATAGGAAGGAATGGTGTATAAAATGGATTTCCCTTTTTCATATTTTTTCAAAGAGATGCTTTTCGTGATAATTCCCTCTTTATCCATCGGCAATCCTTTTAAATTCATGCCTGATGACCGAAAAAGCTGTAAAGAATATAAGTAAGAGGGCTTTTCCAGAAATACGGGTACCCCTCTTTGCACAAGGCCCAGTGAAATAAGCTGCAGGGCTTGCAGCCCTCCAGAAACAATAAGTATCGAGGAAGGAGAAGCGTCTATTCCGGATGCTGCCAAATACTCACTGACTGCCTTTCTTAATGGCAAATACCCCTTTGGTTCCTCATAACCGAGTTCACTCAATTCATCAGCAGCTTCCTTTAGAACTTTCTGCATCGTTTCCACAGGGAAAATTTCAGGGGAAAGCTCTCCTTTGCTGAGCTGTATAAAAGCAGGATCCATTTCTAAGTCATTAATTTCTTGAACGATTTTTTCGCTGGCTCTGTGTATCCCTGTATCGATATATTCACTCCAGTTGGCAGACTGCCTTGAAGCGAGCAGAGTCCATGTATTATTAATAACCTTAGTGCCAACCCCCGTTTTCCCTTCTATTAATCCATCTGCTGCAAGTTCTTCCAGAGCAGTGATAATTGTGCTTCGGTTTACTCCAAACTCTTCAGCCAGTTTTCGCTGGCTTGGAATTTTACTTCCGATTGGCCATTCACCTTTGGAAATCTTTCCTTTAATAGTTTCTATAACCTGCTGATATTTTGGCAATTGTGCTGTATCCATCCATATAACCGCCTTCATAAAAATTGGCTGGCAAAATTCTTTTCTAATTGGTTGAGGACATTGTATCAGTTATTGATTATCCTGAAAAGCAGCACAGAAAATGGCTGGAAATGCTGATAAGGGGGATGAAGTTGGCAAATAAGAAATTTATGATTATCGGGGCGCATAGTTCTATCATCATTCTCTGGGCATCCGCATTCCCGGGAATTCGAGCTGGACTTGAATCGTACTCCCCGGAGAACCTCGCCCTTTTTAGACTTTTAATTGGTTCCGCTGCACTTGGTGTCTTAGCGCTGCTGACAAAGATGCGTCTTCCGGATATAAAAGACCTTCCTCCTATTCTTATACTTGGATTTCTTGGTTTTACGGTTTATCATATTGCACTCAACATTGGGGAAAAAACAGTAAGCTCCGGGCCGGCAAGCTTGATTGTATCAATGACTCCGATTTTTTCGGCTGCTTTGGCTGCTATATTTTTAAGGGAAAGATTTGGAAGGGTAAGGTGGATTGGTTCCGCAGTCAGTTTTGCGGGTGCGGTACTTATTTCCCTTGGTACAGGAGGCGGGTTTGAAATCCAAACCGGTATATTATTTGTCCTGCTTGCTTCCGTTTCAGAAAGCATCTATTTCGTGTTTCAGGCTAAATACTTTAATAAGTACGGATTTTTGTCATTTACATCATATACCGTTTGGGCAGGGACTAGTTTTATGCTGATTTATCTTCCAGGGCTTGGTAGTGAGATCTTTCATGCGACGGCCGAATCCACTTTTAGTGTCCTTTATTTGGGGATTTTTCCAACGGTAATTCCATATATTGCCCTCGCTTTTCTTGCGTCTATACGAGGGACTTCTGAAGCGGTAAGCTCTCTTTATCTGACACCAGCAATAGCGTTTGTCATTGCCTGGGTTTGGCTGGGAGAGGTGCCGGCTATGTTATCAATTGCAGGTGGTGTGATTACTCTAGCAGGTGTGATGATTATTCACCGTAAAGAGAGCTCTGTTAAAGTGACAGAAACTTATGAAAATGGACCAGGTGAAAATATTAAAAAATAATGATTGACATCCTTTTCTTTATTGTGGTAAAGTAATAAACATATTAAACAACCAAATAATAAAAATCTTCTTATCCAGAGAGGTTGAGGGACTGGCCCTATGACACCTCGGCAGCGGACAAAAGTGTACCGTGCCAAATCCAGCAAGCTTAGCTTGAAAGATAAGAAGAGGACCATTGATAAATGCTGCCCTCTTCTTTCTTTAGAAGAGGGTTTTTATTTTACCGGAAAAATGCAGCGAGATTCTATTCATAAACATATGAATAATTCTTATCGAGAGAAGCAGAGGGGCCTGGCCCAATGAAGCTTCGGCAGCAGGCAGACTGCACTGTGCCAAATCCAGCAGGCGAAAGCCTGAAAGATAAGGAGGGGCCTTCAAAAAACCTCTTCTGATGGAAGGGGTAAATTTCAGGATATAATTCTTAGTTTTCGCATAGGAATAGTTAGTGAATAAAAAGTGACAGGTACCTATACCAATTCATTAAAGTGGTATAAATACCTGTCACCATCAAAGGGGAGATGCTGAATGATAGAGTTTCAGAATTTAAAGAAAGTCTATGAAAGCGGAGGACAGCAGGTAGCTGCTTTAAACGGAATAGACTTAAAGATTAACAAGGGTGAGATTTTCGGTGTGATCGGCTTCAGCGGTGCGGGAAAGAGTTCTTTGATCCGCTGTGTCAATTGGCTGGAGAAACCGACTTCAGGAAAGGTTATTGTCAGCGGACATGATCTGACGGCTTTATCTGTAAGGGAAATTCGCGAAGTGAAAAGAAACATCGGAATGGTCTTTCAGCATTTTAACCTATTAAATTCGAAAACAGTGTTTGCCAATGTTGCGATGCCGCTCACACTGGCTAAGGTCCCTAAAGATGAAATCAAAAAGCGTGTTCATGAACTATTGGAATTCGTGGGGCTCGCCGACAAGGCGAACAGCTATCCCGATCAGCTGTCAGGCGGACAAAAGCAGCGGATCGGAATTGCCAGGGCACTGGCGACCCAGCCTTCCATTCTATTATGTGATGAAGCGACTTCAGCACTGGATCCTCAGACAACCAGCTCGATCCTGCAGCTGCTGAAAAAAATAAATAAAGAATACAATATTACCATTCTGATCATTACCCATGAAATGTCTGTAATCAGAGAGATTTGTGATCGTGTCGCTGTTATTGAGGCAGGAAAAATTATCGAAGAAGGAACCGTCTTTAATGTCTTTTCATCACCAAAAACACAAACAGCGAAAAACTTTGTCAGCACGGTTATGAATGATCAAATACCTGACTCCATTAAAGAAGTGATCGAAAGACAGCAAGGTCTTCAAAAGGTATTTAGAATCAACTTTGTTGGAAATTCTGCCGGGCAGCCGCTCCTTTCGCAGGTTGCCAAAAAGTTTAATATCGACTTCAACGTCCTGTTTGGAAATATTACTGAACTTCAGGGAACACCGTTTGGCAACCTGATTGTCGAATTCCAGGGTCCGGACAGTGAAATCAGACGTGCTATCCAGTACATCAGCCAGGAAAAAGTTTCTATAAAGGAAGTGACAACACGTGCTAGTTAATCAGGAAAAAATCATCGAAGCCTTAATTGAAACGATCCAAATGGTGGCTTTCTCATTGCTGTTTTCAGCTCTTATTGGACTGCCGCTTGGCATATTGCTTGTCGTAACAAGGAAAGGGCATCTGCTGGAAAACACCGTTGTTTTTAACATCATAAACAGCATTATTAATATTTTCAGATCAGTCCCCTTCATCATTTTAATGGTAGCCATCATCCCAATCACCCGGATGATTGTCGGGACATCGATTGGAACTGCTGCAGCAGTAGTGCCGCTTGTCTTTTATGCAGGACCCTATATTGCGAGATTAATAGAAAATTCATTGCTTGAGGTTGATCCGGGAGTCATTGAAGCTGCAGAAGCAATGGGAGCGACACCTGGCCAGATCATTTTAAAGTTCCTGATTCCTGAAGCGCTCAGTTCGCTGGTATTAGGCTTTACAATTGCGACAATCGGTCTGGTCGGAGCATCAGCCATGGCCGGGGCGGTCGGAGGCGGCGGCCTTGGTGACCTTGCCATTACATATGGCTATCAGCGATTCGATACAACCGTCATGCTGATTACCGTTGCAATCTTAGTGGTCATGGTTCAAGGCCTGCAGTCATTCGGAAATATCATATCCAAAAAAATCAGAAGAAGATAAATGAGGAGGAAACACATCATGAAAAAACTATTTTTATCATTCATTATTTTAGCATTGGCTGTGTTCACTGCAGCATGCTCAAGCACAACTGGCGGAGAAGAGACCAAGAAAATTAAATTAGGTGTCAGCGGATCTGATACACGCATCTGGGACTTTATTGCAGAAAAGGCTGAAAAGGAAGGCATTGAAATTGAGGTTGTAACATTCTCTGACTATGTACAGCCAAACGTTGCCCTTGCAGAAGGTGATCTTGATGTAAATGCATTCCAGACAGTCGCTTATTTTGATACTTTTATTAAAGAGCATAATATGGATCTTACACCAATTGCGACAACTGTATTAGCACCAATGGGCCTTTATTCTGAAAAAGTAAAATCGGTGGAAGACATTCCGAAAGGCGGCAAAATTGCCATTCCAAATGATGCTTCAAATGGCGGAAGAGCCCTTCTTTTACTGGAGGAAGCCGGCTTGATTAGATTATCCGAGGACTATGACGGAAACCTGGACTTGAATAAAGTCGTTGAAAATCCGAAGAACCTTGAATTTGTAGAAATGGTATCAGCACAGACGCCGCGTGCACTTCCAGATGTCTCTGCTTCTGTAATCAATAACGGAATTGCTGTAGATGCAGGCTTTAACCCAACTAAGGATTCAGTTTTTATTGAAAGCGAAACCGCTACTCCGTATGTAAATATCATTGCTGTCAGAACAGAAGATAAAGATAACAAAACGCTTAAGAGAATTGCAGAACTTTACCAGGAAGATGATGTAGCTGATTTCATCACGAAAGAATATGACGGAAGCATGATCCCGACTTTCATACCTTTAAGTGAAATTGGCTGGTAAAAAATTATTTATAAAGGAGGAACAATGATGGCGGCACCTGTAAAAGCACTTTCTGAACTAAAAGAAGCAATCAAGAAAAATGTTGAGGATAATAAAGAACTTTATCTTTCCGCAAGCCACCAGATCCATGCAAACCCGGAAATAGGGAATGAGGAGTTTTTTGCCTCTGGCTTGCTTTCAGGCATCCTTGAGAAGGAAGGATTTGAAGTAGAGCGGGCAGTGGCCGGGCATGAAACAGCTTTCCTCGCCCGGAAGAAATCCGATAGACCGGGGCCGTCCATTGCATTCCTTGCAGAATATGATGCCCTTCCCGGGCTGGGTCATGGATGCGGTCACAATATCATAGGTACGACAAGTGTGGCAGCAGCCATTGCATTGAGCAAGGTCATTGATGAGACCGGTGGGGAAGCAGTAGTATTTGGAACCCCGGCAGAAGAAGGCGGTCCAAATGGAAGTGCAAAAGGAAGCTTTGTGAAGCATGGCTTGCTTGAAGGCATTGACGCTGCCCTGATGGTTCATCCATCAAACCATACCCGCCTGACCAGTTCATCACTGGCAGTTGATCCGCTTGACTTCGAGTTTATCGGAAAGCCTGCCCATGCGGCAGCTTCACCGGAGGAAGGAATCAATGCCCTTGATGCAGTTATTCAGCTGTTTAACGGAATTAATGCCCTTCGTCAGCAATTAAAGGATGATGTGCGAATCCATGGCATTATTACTCATGGCGGGGATGCTCCAAATATTATCCCAGAGTATGCAAAAGCCAGATTCTTCATCCGTGCTACAACCAGAACCAGTCTTAATGAGGTAACACGGAAGGTTAAAGCTGTCGCTGAAGGCGCCGCATTGGCAACAGGAGCAAAGCTCAATGTTATTGCTTTTCAAAATGAAGTTGATAACCTGCTGTTAAACAAGACATATGACCAGGTGTTTAAAGAAGTGATTGAAGACTTGGGAGAAACGGTCGTTGAAGGGGACAGAGATGGAATCGGCTCAACGGATGCAGGCAACACCAGCCAAGTGGTGCCAACCATTCATCCTTATATTAAAATTGGTGCGGATGATCTTGTTGCCCATACAGTTCCGTTTCGTGAGGCTGCAGCATCTGAAAAAGGCGACGAAGCTCTGATAACCGGAGCAAAAGGGCTCGCACTGACTGCCTTCCAGCTGGTAACGAATCCGGAGTTGCTTAAATCCATTAAACAGGAATTTCTAGAACGGAAAGCTGCTGAATAAGAACAAAAGCTATCCTTTGCGGGATAGCTTTTCCTTACTTTAGTGAGTCTTTTCCTCAAATTGGAGTGTTGTTCGGCCTCAAAATGCTGAATTTTCTCCTCCAATTGATTGCTCGTCCCTCGATTTCATCTTTCTTTTCCTAAAGTTCACGATTACCTACTGTTCCTTCATCCGTTCCTGTGCCATCCGAATAAGCTCCTTCACCATACTTCCGCCAATCTTCCCGCCCACTGTTCCTGCCTGTTTGGATGTAAGACGGCCGTTATAGCCCGGCTTCAATGGCACACCGGCCTCCTCGGCAATTTCATATTTCACGCCATCAGGGTTTTCATTGTCAACATGGTATCCCTGGTTTGCCATTACCTGATTTTTCAGCTGGTCTAATGCCGCTCTTGATTCCGGCACAAGCGGGCGTCTTTTTCTTCTTGCCATGATACATTCCTCCATAATAAGTACTTTTTCTTATTATGTGAAAGAACATAGGGAATAACACTGAAAAAACTTGTACATCTTCTTATGAGAAGATATTCTAATGTTAGAAACCCTGAATCATTGTGAATAAACAAAAGAAGGTGTTTTGTTTGGCATTAAAATACTTGTCAGCTCTGCTGCTGCCTGGCCTGCTGGTATTGCTCTTTACGAGAGTAAGCTATAATCGTGTGATTGGGCTTGTATTAACGGTGGGACTGATTGCTGCTTCTGTCTATAAAGGCTATACAAATTCATTTGCCTTAATTGTTATAGACGCACTTTCATTGACTGTCGGGTTTTGGTACGCTCAAAAACTGAAGCCCAAAACAAAACTAAGTGCGGAATAATTCTTGCGGAACCTGTCGATCAAACGTATCGACAGGTTTTTTGTTTAATGAATTTTCATCTGAATTTATGCTTGCGTAGCATCAGCTATTCATCAATATCAATCAAACGATTGATTGGATTACACCCCGTTAATCAAACGTTTGATTAACCTTGCTTCGACACCCCCCTCGATAATTCGGCATATTTCCCAAGCAATATTTTCCCTGTAAAAACAAAAAAACGAATATCCGTTCGCATATTGTTGGTTTGTTTTAGGCTCTTTGTGGTAGAATGGTGATATGAGTTTTGAGTAAAAAACTGACAAATCAGCCATGCATCCCGGATCTTTAATTCTTACAATGCTGGTTTGTGATTCATATATAGATAAAAGTAATTTGAACGGGAGGCTTATAGGTGAAGGATCAATTTGAATTAGTCTCAAAATATTCCCCTCAGGGCGACCAGCCTGGGGCAATCAAAAAAATTGTGGAGGGAATTAATTCCGGCAAGAAGCACCAGACGCTTTTGGGTGCAACAGGAACGGGAAAAACCTTCACGGTTTCAAATGTTATACAAGAAGTTAACAAGCCGACGCTTGTCATTGCTCATAATAAGACACTTGCTGGGCAGTTATACAGTGAATTCAAGGACTTTTTTCCAAACAATGCTGTTGAGTATTTTGTCAGCTACTATGATTACTATCAGCCTGAGGCGTATGTGCCTTCTACAGATACCTTTATTGAAAAAGATGCAAGCATCAATGATGAAATTGATAAGCTCCGCCACTCGGCTACTTCTTCATTATTTGAGCGCAATGATGTCATCATTATTGCCAGTGTGTCTTGTATATATGGTTTGGGTTCTCCTGAAGAATACCGTGAAATGGTGCTATCCCTCAGAACCGGCATGGAAATTGAGAGGAACCAGCTTCTTCACAGGCTCGTTGACATTCAGTATGAGCGCAATGATATTGACTTCCAGCGCGGCACTTTCCGTGTACGCGGGGATGTAGTAGAGATTTTCCCGGCATCACGGGATGAGCATTGTATCCGTGTAGAGTTTTTCGGTGATGAGATAGACCGGATCCGTGAAGTAGATGCCCTCACCGGAGAAATTATGGGTGAACGTGAGCATGTTGCGATTTTCCCGGCATCCCACTTCGTAACACGTGAAGAAAAAATGCGGGTCGCCATCCAGAACATTGAAAAAGAACTGGAAGTGCGCCTTGCTGAATTAAGAGAAAACGATAAGCTTCTTGAAGCCCAGCGCCTGGAGCAGCGGACCCGCTATGACCTTGAGATGATGAGGGAGATGGGTTTTTGTTCCGGCATTGAAAACTACTCCCGCCATCTAACATTAAGGCCGCCTGGTTCAACACCGTATACCCTTCTGGATTATTTTCCGGAAGACTTTCTAATTGTGATTGATGAGTCACACGTAACTCTGCCGCAAATCCGCGGTATGTTCAATGGTGATCAGGCAAGAAAATCCGTGCTAGTGGATCATGGTTTCCGTTTGCCTTCAGCCATGGATAACAGGCCGCTTACGTTTACCGAGTTCGAGAAGCATGTGAAACAGGCTGTCTTTGTTTCGGCAACACCTGGCCCTTACGAGCTTGAGCATACACCGGAAATGATTGAGCAGATTATCCGCCCAACCGGTTTGCTTGATCCCACTATTGATGTCCGTCCAATCGAAGGTCAAATTGATGACCTCATCGGTGAAATCCAGGATCGCATTCAGAAAAATGAACGTGTGCTTGTCACTACATTAACAAAGAAAATGTCTGAGGACTTGACAGACTACTTAAAAGAAATCGGCATTAAAGTGCAGTATCTGCACTCAGAGGTGAAAACGCTCGAGAGGATTGAAATCATCCGCGAGCTCCGCCTTGGCAAGTACGATGTGTTAGTCGGCATTAATCTTCTGAGGGAGGGGCTTGATATACCTGAAGTATCTCTCGTTACCATACTTGATGCTGATAAGGAAGGCTTCCTCCGTTCAGAACGTTCACTCATCCAGACGATTGGACGTGCAGCGCGTAATGCGAATGGCCATGTCATTATGTATGCAGACCGTATCACTGACAGCATGGAAAAAGCCATCAGTGAAACAAAGCGCCGCCGTTCCATTCAGGAAGAGTACAATGAGAAGCATGGCATCACGCCAATGACTATACAGAAGGATATACGGGATTCAATCCGTGCAACCCATGCGGCAGAAGAGCAGGAAGAATACGAGACATCAGCAAAGCTCGGCAAGCTGAACAAGAAAGAGCGCGAGAAGCTGATTGGCGATATGGAAAAAGAAATGAAGGAAGCGGCCAAATCCCTGAATTTCGAAAGGGCTGCCGAGCTTCGTGATTTAATATTAGAGCTGAAAGCGGAAGGATGACGTAAAAATGGCGATGGATAAACTGATTGTAAAGGGTGCCAGAGCCCATAATCTGAAAAATATAGATGTCACCATACCGAGAGATAAGCTTGTCGTCCTGACAGGACTTTCAGGTTCAGGAAAGTCCTCTCTGGCATTTGATACGATTTATGCAGAAGGGCAGCGCCGCTATGTGGAATCATTATCTGCTTATGCCCGGCAATTCCTCGGCCAGATGGATAAGCCTGACGTGGATGCGATCGAAGGGCTCTCTCCTGCCATATCAATTGACCAAAAGACGACAAGCAGAAATCCTCGTTCCACAGTGGGAACGGTGACCGAAATTTATGACTATCTGCGATTATTATTTGCACGGGTGGGGCGTCCCACCTGTCCGATTCACAATATTGAAATCTCTTCACAGACCATTGAACAAATGGTTGACCGGATTATGGAGTATCCTGAAAGAACAAAGCTCCAGGTTATGGCTCCACTTGTATCAGGCCGAAAAGGGACACATGTAAAAGTATTTGAGGATGTCAAAAAGCAGGGGTTTGTCCGTGTCCGTGTCGACGGAGAAATGATGGATCTCGGTGATGAGATTGAGCTGGAAAAAAACAAAAAGCATTCTATTGAAGTAGTAATAGACCGGATTGTGGTAAAAGAAGGCGTAGCACCAAGGCTGGCAGATTCATTGGAAACTGCTTTGAATCTGGGCAATGGCAAGGTGCTGGTGGATGTAATCGGGGAAGAAGAACTGCTGTTCAGCGAGAACCATGCCTGCCCTCAATGCGGGTTTTCAATCGGCGAACTTGAGCCAAGAATGTTCTCTTTTAATAGTCCGTTTGGTGCCTGTACGGAATGTGACGGATTGGGCTCAAAGCTGGAGGTAGATGTTGATCTGGTAATACCCAATAAGGATCTTTCTTTAAAGCAGAATGCCATTGCGCCGTGGGAACCGACCAGCTCTCAATATTATCCTCAGCTGCTGGAGGCAGTCTGCAATCATTATGGAATTGATATGGATGTGCCGGTCAAGGATATTCCTGATCACCTGCTTGATAAAGTTTTATACGGATCCTCCAAGGACAGCATTTATTTCCGTTATGAAAACGATTTTGGCCAGGTGAGGGAGAATTATATCCATTTTGAAGGTGTCATCCGCAATGTGGAGCGCCGCTATAAAGAAACAAGCTCTGATTATATCCGGGAGCAAATGGAAAAATACATGGCCCATCATCCATGTCCTTCCTGTAAAGGCTACCGTCTGAAGCCGGAAACCCTTGCAGTCCTTGTATCCGGAAAGCATATCGGCCATGTAACAGAATATTCGATTGAGGAAGCATTCAGCTTCTTTGAAAATCTGACACTGTCTGAAAAAGAAATGAAGATTGCCAATCTCATTTTCCGTGAGATTAAGGAAAGGTTAGGCTTCCTCATCAATGTCGGGCTGGATTACCTGACATTAAGCCGGGCAGCGGGGACCTTGTCAGGCGGTGAAGCACAGCGTATTCGCCTGGCCACCCAAATTGGTTCGCGCCTGACAGGTGTACTCTACATTCTGGACGAGCCTTCGATTGGTCTCCATCAGCGTGATAATGACCGTTTAATTGATACACTGAAAAATATGCGGGATATCGGCAACACCCTGATCGTGGTAGAACACGATGAAGATACGATGGTAGCAGCAGATTATCTAATTGATGTCGGCCCGGGGGCAGGAGTTCATGGCGGGCAAATCGTTTCTGCGGGTACGCCTCAGGAGGTAATGGATGATCCAAACTCACTGACAGGGCAATATTTGTCAGGAAAGAAATTCATTCCTCTTCCAATTGAGCGCCGCAAGAATGACGGACGCTTTATCGAAATTAAAGGGGCTAAAGAAAACAATCTTAAAAATGTGAATGTTAAGTTTCCCCTAGGCACTTTTATTTCCGTTACTGGCGTTTCAGGTTCAGGAAAAAGTACATTAATCAATGAAATTCTTCATAAAGGGCTTGCTCAAAAGCTCCATAGAGCTAAAGCGAAGCCTGGTGAGCATAAAGAAATTAAAGGTATTGATCACCTGGATAAAGTCATTGATATCGACCAATCTCCAATCGGACGGACACCACGTTCCAACCCGGCAACATATACCGGAGTGTTTGATGATATTCGTGATGTGTTTGCTTCAACCAATGAAGCAAAGGTTCGCGGCTACAAAAAGGGACGATTCAGCTTCAATGTAAAAGGCGGACGATGTGAAGCGTGCCGCGGTGACGGGATCATCAAGATTGAAATGCACTTCCTGCCTGATGTGTATGTGCCATGTGAAGTCTGTCATGGCAAACGCTATAACAGGGAAACGCTTGAAGTAAAGTACAAAGGGAAGAATATTTCAGAGATTCTCAATATGACAGTGGAAGATGCACTGGAGTTTTTCGAGAATATTCCTAAAATCCGCCGCAAACTGCAGACGATTTATGATGTTGGCCTGGGCTACATCACTTTAGGGCAGCCTGCGACAACATTGTCCGGCGGAGAAGCGCAGCGTGTCAAGCTTGCTTCCGAATTGCACCGCCGTTCAACGGGCCGCTCGCTGTACATTCTTGACGAACCGACAACAGGCCTTCATGTTGATGATATCTCACGACTGCTCGTGGTCCTTCAGCGTCTTGTTGAAAATGGTGACACGGTACTGGTTATTGAGCATAATCTTGATGTTATCAAGGCAGCTGACTATATCGTTGACCTTGGACCAGAAGGCGGAGATAAGGGTGGGACCATCCTGGCAGCGGGTACACCTGAAAAAATTGCCGAAGTTCCAGAATCTTATACAGGTAAGTATCTCAAACCAATCCTCGAAAGAGACCGCCTGAGAATGAAAAAGCAAATTGAAGAAAAAGAAGGCGTGACAAACGCTTAATTAGGAAGAAGCAGTGCCTTTTTGGTACTGCTTCTTTTTTATGGAAGAGAGATTAATTCTCCAGGATGATGGGTATAGAACATGCGTCTGCAGCAACCTTCACTAATCTCAACCGAGAAAGGAACATACACTATGAAAAATAAACTCTACCTTTTAGCAGGCCTAATTTTGCTTGGGATCGGCATCTATCTATCCATTACATTTTTTGGAGAAGAAAAAAAGGCTGAAAGCAGTCAAGCGATTGTAGCTTTTGGTGATTCGCTTACCTACGGGTATGGAGATGAAACGGAAGAGGGGTACATTGGCAGGCTGCCGAGCAAACTGGATCGGACATATCCGGAAAATAATTATACAATAACAAATCATGGAGTGTATGGCTATAAATCTTCTGATGTCCTCCAGCAAATGCTCAAACCGAAGGTGGCACAGGATATCAAAAATGCAGATATGTTTATCGTATATATTGGAACAAACGATTTGCTGAAAAGCAACGGCGGAGATTTGTATCCGCTCCATCACGAAAATCTTGTTGAAGCTAAAGACATATATGAGAATAAACTGAATGGAATTTTGGAAACACTGGAAACCGCCAACAGTGATGCACCTGTTATCCTTCTCGGGCTATACAATCCCTATCCGGACGGCGACCGGATTGAAAAATATATTGACCATTGGAACGAATCCATAAGAATAAAAGCTGCAAAAGATAAAAATATTACCTTTATTTCTACCAATGAACTGTTCAAGGGGAAAAATAAGAAACAGTACTTTGCTGATTCCCTTCATCCGAACGGAAAGGGATATGAGATGATTGCGGATAAAATTATAGATAATTACTCATTTTAGGTTCTTGGCTTTTTACATTCTTATAAAAAGCGCTTCTGCCAAGACTTTGTTTTCTTATATGCTGTGATAACGCTAATATGATATTTTTGTGTGTTGATTGGAGCGGAAGGTGCGAGACTCCCGCGGAAAGCGGAAATCAACACCCCCACTTCAACAGACAATATTTCCTTCATTTAATTGATAACACAATGTAATCTTCCAGCAAAATCGGTGTAACCAAGCAGCGTTATACTCCTATATAAGGGAAGCTATTGCCTGGAAACAGAAGGGGAGGTCATTATGGAGGATTATTTAGCCAAGTCTCTGGAAGAATGGAAAGAAGATATTTCTGAGGTTTTGGATCAGATTAATAATGAATATGAGGATGTAAAAAAAGAGCTTAAAGTTTATTCCTACAAATATGGAATTACTAAGCAGGTTATCCAGTCTACTGTGAACGAAGAGATTATTGATAATATCCGTGAAATGTATCATAAGCCTTTTGAAGAAAAGTATAATGAATTGAAAGAATACATACGTGATTTGGATGAAAAACGAAAAGTATTTCAAATGTTTGTCAATAAAATCGACGAAGTGAAAAAGAAGGAAGCGCCTCGCACTGACCTGGCAGCAGCCTATAAATAGGACACAACCATAAAACCGTCTTTCAAGAAAGGCGGTTTTTATTATAGAAGAAGCTATGCGACTCGAGGCTATGGAACCCCTCAGCCTGCAGATGTATTTTTAGAAATATGGAGGAAAATACTCCTTTGATTTTCTATAATGAAGAAGAGGCTGAAACTTTTAGCGCTCCATTTCCGTATGACAGTTAAAGTGAAACTTCAATCAGTGGGGTTTTATTATCCCCCGCTGATTGTTAGTTGAACCAATCGGGCCTTTATGGGCAGTTTGACCCCCCGCTTATCCTCCATTGGGTTTCTCTTAGTCTTGAAGTGGGGGTCTTACTGCCCGTTAGACTGCGATAAAGGAGCTGAAAACAATGGAAACAAGAAAAGTTCTGTCTGCTTTAAGCTATTTTAGCATTATGTTCGCAGGATTTATTTTTCCGCTCATTGTATTTTTTGCATCAGAGGACACGGAAGTGAAGCGGCATGCCTAGAGTGCATTCTTATCACATTTGATTCCGCTGGTTCCTGTTCCGTTTATTGTTTTTGCTGCTGTGACCCAATTCACAGTAAATGATCAGGAAATCCCGTTATTTTTTCTTGCAGCTGTCGGCATCACAATTATTCTGCTATTAATTGTACTAATCTGGAATATCATTAAAGGGGTAAAAGTCCTGATACAAGAATAGAAAATAATAGAGGAGGGCCAAAGAATGAAAGAGGAACGCAAACGTATTTTGAAAATGGTCGAGGATGGAAAGCTTACTGTTGACGAAGCATTAACTCTATTGGAGCAGCTTGAAAAAACAAATCAGACGATGGAACAAAAGCAGGAGGATTTAATTAAGGAGCTATCTGCTGAAGTTAAGTTTGAAGAAGCTAAAAAGGGTGAGCCATACAGCTCAAAGCATCAAAGTGCCAAGGAAAAAATCATTGATTTTGTAGATTCAGCATTTAAAAAAGTGAAGGATTTGGATCTTGATTTTAATTTTGGGAAAAGTGTTGAGATCTCTCATATATTTCAGCATGCAGACGCATACTTAAAAGATCTGGACATTGATGTTGCCAATGGGACAGTTAAGGTGATTCCATGGGAGCAAAGTGATGTCCGCGTTGAATGCAGAGCAAAGGTCTATCGTGTGGATAATCAGGATGAAGCACGCAGAAATTTCCTGAAGGATGTTATTTTTGCCATTGAAGGGCAAAGGCTGAGGTTTTCCACTCAGCAAAAGTGGATGAAGCTTGAAGCGGTTATCTATATTCCAAAATCTGAATATGAAAATGTGAAAATCCGCATGTTTAATGGCCCGGTTGAAAGTCAAAACTTAACAGTGGAAAACTTTAAAGCGAAAACAGCCAATGGAAAGATTACGGTTAGTGATTTAAACAGTAAAAATGTTGAGGCTGAAACAGCCAACGGGCAGATTACCATTCAAAAAAGCCGCATCGATCATGTAGAAGCCGAAACGTTAAATGGTGCAATTCTAGCTGAAGGAGACTTCAAAAAAGCCGAACTCCAATCTTTTAATGGCAATGTAACATGCAGGGCAGAAAATGAACGCTGTGAATGGATCGAAGCGAAGGCAGCGACGGGCAGCATCGACCTGTTTGTTCCGGATTTCGCAGCTGTAAGCGGAGAGCTTCGTACTAATCTGGGCAGTTTCCATCCTGAAATTGAGGGTATTGAAGTAATAGAAGAAAAGAGCGAAGTGATTCAGAAAATGCTGCGCTTCAAGTCTGTAAAAGAAAGCGGCAGCGGACTTAAGCTGAGGGCTGACTCAAAAACAGGTGCGATCACGATCAAACGGTCAACTGCCTGGTAAAGTCTAAGTAAATTGGCTGTTGATAGATAGCATGAAATTAAAGCGCCAGCTTTTAGGAGGAGCGCCTACCCCCTCGAGGTGTCGGGGGTGGTCAAGGCGCTTCCGCATTTCATAAAGGAAGGGATTATATGTCATCTAAGCTCTTA
>NZ_CAXQGS010000011.1:0-5300 GCF_964223445.1 Cytobacillus sp. | reverse complement strand
TGAGTCCGAATTCAGTGCTCATTCGGACAGATGTAGAGAATATCCATGAAATTGAATCCGAATACATTGCTCATTCGGACAGATGTAGAAGAAATCCGAGAAAACAAGTCCGAACCTGAGGTACATGCAGGCACAGTATCATAGAATCTGATAAAGAAGTTATTACAATCTCCCTCTTCGCTGAAAGCAAGAACCTGGAGTGAAAATCAACTTTCAAAATTTACAACGTAAAACAACAATCTATGTGAAAACAGCAAAAAAACCTGACTTCCACGTTTTCACATGAAAGTCAGGTCAATTTTTCTATTCTATAACGCGTACAACTCGGCCATTAAACTTAGTTTTCCAATAGCCGCTGGACATGTTTGCAACCGCAACACCCGTTGAGCTTTGTGAACCGATGAATTTACCGCCGCCGAGATAAATGCCTACATGGCCGTCCCTTTTATAAGTATCAAAGAAGACAAGATCTCCCGCTCTCATCTGGCTTGCTGAAACCTGGCGCCCAGCGAATTTAAGAGAATCTGTGCTGGCTCCTACACTAATTCCAGCCTGTGAGAATGCCCAGTGTACAAAGCCTGAGCAATCGAATCTTCCATTGGCGATATCATAAGCATTTCTGCCGCCGCCAAACACATAAACTGAATTACCGATATATTTATTTCCTGCAGTTGTCACAATGCTGATTGCACTGCTGCCATTAACAGTTGGCTTTGGAGCTGAGCTTGCTGACCCTTTTGCTTTTTGGGAAGCAGGAGATTGCTTTTGGGCAGAAGCTGAACCTGCTGGAGCTGAAGCTGCTGTCTGTGCAGCTGGTGCTGTTTGCGCTGCAATGCTTTGTTCGATTTGAGCAATCATAGAAGCATATTTAACATCTTCACTTTGCAGCTTTGCCTTCTTATCTGCAATTGAATTTTCTTTTTCTTTTAGCTGCTGGATTAATGAGCTATTTTGCTGCTTTTGCTCTTCCATGATGGACTGCATGCCTTTTAATTCGGTCATCATGCTGGTTAATCCCGCTAACTCTTTTTCCACAGCAGCCTTCTTTTCTTCAAATGCCTTTTTATCCTGTTCCTGTTCTTCCAGTAATTGTTTGTCTGCCTGAACAAATGTGGTTACTGCTCCGACACGGTCAACAAAGTCACTGAAACTGGAAGCACCAAGAAGAACATCTAAATATGCCACTGTTCCGCCGCTTTCCTGAAACGATTGTGCACGCTGTTTTAGGATAGCGCTTCTCTTTTCGATTCTTTCCTCAATGATAGCCATTTCTGCCTTCAATTGATCTACTTCTGATTTAGTGCTTGCAATTTTAGTCTGCGTTTCTGCTATTAATTTATTATTATCTTCAATCGCCTTTTCTACTTTACTAATTTTAGTATTTAACTCAGCGATTTCTTTAAGTACACTTACCAATTCCTTATCCGCTTCAGCCAATGTGGCCTGCAAGCTGGAACGCTGCTGCTGAATTTGGCTTTTTTGATTTTCCAGTTTATGGATTGATTCAGCATTTACACCTGGGATTGAAAAAGCACTTCCAAGCCCAAGGATAATAGTTGTATTTAAAACGAGGAGCCTTTTTCTCAAAGTCATTACCCTGCTTTCTTATATGTAATTGGCCATTTATTAGCCGTATCAATATCAAACTATTTATCTATGTATATTTTTTAAGCGATTACAAAAAAAACTCTAGTAAATTTGTCTTTCCATGGAGGATTATACCATCCTTATTTGACAGACTTGTTATAGCAATATTACAAAAATATTTCAAACGTGACATTAAACCCCTTTTTTCGCCATCCTTATATGACATAATTCCCTATTTTACTGAGAGAAGATATCCAACGACAGTTGTGTACTGTTTTCCAAAAAATAAAAAAAGACTGGAATCCGCATTATAACTTCCGGATTTCAGTCTTTCATGAATACTTTTTAATCCATAAACTTTCTTTGGATATCCTGATCGAACACAAATACCGACATTCCAAAATCCCGTTCGATATCTATATCTACAAACAGGTCAATTAGTTTTGCCTGCAGAAATTCTTCCATTTCAGCCGGCCGGTTCTTTTTATACATCTCCTTGACCATTTCTGTTCTGGCAGCCCTAAGCATTTGCTTTCCCTCGTCTGCACTTGCTATGAATTTTTCCACAGGAGATAAATTACCTTCCATTTCACATATAGCCCAATGTTTGCAGAAAGTTGTCCTAACTTTGCTAGGTCCTTTGCCCATATGTTTTTTTCGGAAGGAGCGCACTAAATTACTGAATTCAGCTTCATACTTGTTCATAATCCAACCCTCATATACCCTATTATCATGTATAATTCCATTTATACATGTTCAATACAGGTTTCACTTTAATAAGTTAATCAATTAATACAATAATTGTCAAACTAAACAATTTTAATTTCTTGTTAAACTGAAATTATATGCTACTATTTTGTTAGTTGAAAGGTTCTAGGAGGAAGAATTATGGATATTCTAAGCAGCAGAAAAATTGTCAGATTTCATAATGGAGTTCTGCAGGATGCAGAAGATTCAATTGTTTCCGAACACCCTCTCACAATTCATCTAAATGGGGAAGAGTTCGCAACAATGGTCTGCAGCCCAGAGAATATTCGGGAATTAACAATCGGCTTTTTAGCTTCTGAAGGCTTTATCAGGAGAATTGAAGAAATCAAGGATATTCAAATAGATGAAAGCAAAGGATTTGCGTATGTGGAATTACATACCCAAACTACTACAGCAAGCCATGAGTTTCACTCCAAACGGTTTATTGGTTCATGCTGCGGAAAGAGCAGGCAATTTTACTTCCACAATGATGCCAGGACAGCCAGAACTTCTACATCTAAGCTGACCTTGTCTCCCAGCCAGTGCATTTCATTTATGAAACAGCTGCAGGATGGCAGTCTGACTTTTCAAGAAACCGGTGGAGTACATAATGCTGCCCTATTTTCTGCGAATAATATGATTGTCAGCAGAACAGACATTGGCCGTCACAATGCTCTAGATAAAATTCTTGGGTACTGCATTGAGAACAGGATTCCTGTTAGGGATAAAGTCATTGCTTTCAGCGGCAGAATATCTTCGGAAGTTTTGCTTAAAGCCTCCAAGATCGGAGTAGGCATCATCCTATCAAAATCAGCTCCGACTGATCTGGCCATAAAG
Organism: Cytobacillus sp.; assembly: GCF_964223445.1. NCBI lineage: Bacteria > Bacillati > Bacillota > Bacilli > Caryophanales > Bacillaceae > Cytobacillus > Cytobacillus sp. Next base: position 2,129 of record NZ_CAXQGS010000011.1, on the reverse strand, counting down.
CTGGCAGAAGATCTTAACATCACAGCCGTTGGCTTTATTCGCGGTCAGTCTTTTAATGTTTATTCTCATCCTGAAAGGATCGTTGCAAGGGCGGAAGATTAATAAAAAGTTAAACTTATTTATTATTAGCTAGCAACCAAGGTGTTTATACGCACCTTGGTTTAAATTTTTTTCAGACAAAAAAGCCAATCAAGTTCTGATCGGCTTTTCACACTGAATTCAATTATTAATTTAATTATACAATGGAACTGGAGGATCAATTCCTAATACAGGCTGTCCATCTACTGTTAACCATACATAATAATGGTCAATCTCTGTTTTAAGTATCACTTCAATTTTTGCAATTAACTTCTCTTGCATTTCAAATGATAACCTTGCAGTTTCCTCTCCTAATGGAACATCTTTCAATCCCAGCAAATCAGCAATTTTCCTTGCATCTTCATAGGAAACTTCGACATATTTATCATACTCCGATAAATATGCAGCCTCCGCGGTTTTAGTACCTAATACGGCAGTCAAGATTACTGCCATTAAAATAAACCCTATCTTTTTCATTTTTTCCCCCATAAATTTAAATTTGATCTATAAGCTCCAGGAAAACATCCAGAATTTCAGGATGATACATAGTTCCACGGTAATTCAATAATTCTTGTTTAGCTTCTTCCTTACTCCTGCCCTTTTTGTATACTCTATCCGTCGTAATAGCATCATAAGAATCAATAATCGAAATGATCGAAGCTTCAATAGAAATCTCGCTGCCTATCAATCCCAGAGGATAACCTTTTCCATCAAATCTTTCATGGTGCTGCTCAACTATTTTTCCTGCATCTACCAAGAGCGGCAATCCTGTTTCCTCTAATATTTCTCTTCCGAAAACAGAATGTTTCTTCATTATTTCCCATTCCTCTGGAGTGAGTTTACTGGGTTTTTGCAATATTTCCAAGGGTATGCGCAACTTCCCAACATCATGTAGAAAAGAGGCTAAATTCAAGTTTACTAGTTGCTTAGAATCTAACTCTAGTGTTTTACCAACCAGCATAGAAAGCTTATTAATTCTTTGACAGTGATCTCTGGTATATCCATCTTTTTCTTCAATCGATATTGATAACTCCATCATTTCCTTTGTTACCTTACTATAATGAAAAAAAACTGGTCTTGATGTTACATAAAGAAATTCAGTGGTAGCTGCTGCTTCAAAAACATAATGTTCTTCTACTGGTGCCTTAAAAAAAGAATTCCCTGTTTTTATTTTCTTGGTTTCATTTCCATTTCTAAGAATTAATTCCCCAGAAAGAACGCATAAATATTCTAGTGCTTCCCAGCCTTCTTGGGGTTCAATCCCCCACATTGTACCAGGCTCCAGCTTATGATAAATAACCTCTGTCCCATCCCCCGAAGCAATCAGGGAGATTTGCAAGCCTTTCATGTGGACTGTTTCAATGAAACTATCTTCATTTATAATGCCCACTTTATTACCCTCTTTCTTATACTTCTCAAATGATGTATGTATTGGGTGGCAAACTAATAAACTTTCCTATATTGCCATTCTAGTACATGATTTTCCATTTTTCCACAAAAATTTTGCTATAAAATTGATATTAAAGAGAATATTGACAATATTCAAGGCTATTTGCCTAAACTTATCATTTCCAATAAAAAACCAGTGACCCGAAATGGCGGTCACTGGCTTTATTTCATTCTCTTTTGTTTGGAGGGACATCTCTTTCGTTTTTCTCCATTTTGTGCATTTTCTGGTCTTCTGGAAGCTGGGTGTTTCTTTCCATGTCACTTGTGTCTTCTCCCATTCCTTTTAGGAAAGTAATCAGAAGCGTAACTGCCCGATTGACTTCCGGATCTTTTAATGCCTTTACGAGATCAAGATAGCTTGTTTTTTCATCTGTATCTTTATATTCCGCAACTCTTGCAACTCCGGAGTTTAACTTTAACAGCAAGGGTTCAAGCTGCTGGACATTTATGGTACCAAGAGTTCCAACCATTAAAAGCAGGTTTTTGATTGTATTGGTAGCTTCCGGTTTATCTACTGCTTTAACAAGTACATTTAATACTTTATCTCCCTGTCCAAATAGTCCATTCAATAATGAGAGAACTCCCCGATCATGCATATGTCC
>NZ_CAXQGS010000010.1:0-10338 GCF_964223445.1 Cytobacillus sp. | reverse complement strand
GGTCTCACCTGTCCCGCTACTCCCGCAGGACTTTGAATAAGCATCCTCGAATAAGCATCCTCGAATAAGCAACCGCACGAAGGAAATGCGCCAGCATTTTCGAGGATCTCGCACCTTCCGCTACAATCAACTCAGTAAATCATATACAAAAAGCAACGAAATAGCCTTAAAAAAAAGACCCAATCCTGCAATTGGATTGAGTCTAACTTGATCAAATTTTTAATAATGTTGTGGAGCAGTAATTTTTGAAGTCGGCACCCCAACTTTACTGGTCCAACGTTATTTTCAGTATAGAATTTCCTTACTCCACAGTAACCGACTTAGCCAGGTTACGCGGCTTATCTACGTCACACTCGCGGTGCAGCGCAGCAAAATAAGAGATTAATTGTAAAGGTATTACAGAGATAAGAGGTGTTAATAGCTCGTTCACTTCCGGAATGATAAAGCTGTCTTCTTCTGTTTCCAGCCCTTTCATGGAAATGATACAAGGGTTTGCTCCGCGGGCAACAACCTCTTTGACATTGCCGCGAATGCTTAAGTTAACACTTTCTTGAGTTGCCAAGGCAATGATTGGCGTACCGTTCTCAATTAAGGCGATCGTTCCATGCTTTAATTCTCCGCCTGCAAAGCCTTCAGCTTGAATATATGAAATTTCCTTCAGTTTAAGTGCACCCTCAAGACCAACATAGTAGTCGATACCACGGCCAATGAAGAAAGCATTGCGTGTAGTGGAAAGGAATTTGCGTGCAATGTCTTCGAACTCTTCTTTCGCATCGCAAAGGACTTCCATTGCGTTAGCAACAATGCCCAGCTCCTGAACAAGGTTGAAGTCCATTTCCAATCCGCGGCTCTTCGCTGTAACTTCTGCAAGAATGGATAATACAGCAATCTGAGCTGTATAAGCCTTGGTAGAAGCAACAGCAATTTCAGGACCCGCATGAAGCAATAGCGTGTAATCCGCTTCACGGGATAGAGTAGAACCAGGAACATTTGTAATCGTTAACGCCTTATGGCCCATTTCCTTTACATTCACAAGCACGGCACGGCTGTCTGCTGTTTCACCGCTTTGAGAGATAAAGATAAATAACGGCTTCTCTGAAAGCAGCGGAATATTGTAGCCAAACTCACTTGAAATATGAACTTCAACTGGAATTTTTGCGATTTTTTCAATAAACTGCTTTCCAACAAGACCTGCATGATAAGAAGTCCCGGCAGCAATGATATAAATGCGGTCTGCATCGTTCATTGCTTCAACGATTTCCTGGTCGATTGTCAGCTCGCCATTATCATTTTGATACTTCTGGATGATTTTGCGCATCACTAAAGGCTGCTCATCGATTTCTTTCAGCATGTAGTGAGGATATGTTCCTTTTTCAATATCGCTTGCATCCAATTCGGCGGTATACGGATCCCGGCTGATTTCCTCGCCATTCAGCGTCTGGATTTTTACAGCATCTTTTGTGACAATAACGATTTCTTTATCCATTAATTCAACATATTGATCTGTAACTTGCAGCATCGCCATTGCGTCAGAAGCGACTACATTGAATGTTTCACCTAATCCAACCAGAAGAGGGCTTTTGTTTTTTGCAACAAAAATCGTTTCATCGTTTTCTGCATCCAAAAGGGCGATCGCATATGAGCCTTTTAAAAGTGTCAGCGTTTTGCGGAACGCTTCTTCAGTATTAGAACCTTCGTTCAAGAATAATTCAATAAGCTGAACGATGATTTCTGTATCTGTATCACTTTTAAGGGAAACTCCCTGCAAATATTCGCGCTTTAAAATGTCATAGTTCTCAATTACGCCATTGTGGACAAGCGTTAAACGGCCGGAGTTGCTTTGATGAGGGTGAGCATTTACTTTGCTTGGAACACCATGAGTTGCCCAGCGGGTGTGCCCAATCCCTGTGTTTGCCATCACATCTTCATCAACAATGCTGCGAAGATCCGCAATACGGCCTTTTTCCTTGAAAACCTGAACGCCGTTATCATTCATAACCGCGATGCCAGCTGAATCATAGCCTCTATATTCAAGCTTCTCCAAGCCCTTTAATAAAATTTCCTTTGAATCTAAGTTTCCAATATATCCAACGATACCACACATACTTCTCTTCCTCCTAATAATGAAGGGGCAAGAAGCCTTTTCGGGGCACTCCTGCCCCTTATCTCTGTTTTTTATATTCGCCGCTCTAAGGGGCATTACAGCCTCTTGGGTGAGCGTTTCTTAGTTTTAGCATTCCCTTCTCTTTGTGCATTCAGTTGCCCGAATGTTTTAAAGAAGAAATCATCGGTTGTGCTTTCAACCGGGAGGCATCCGCCGAACATTCGATAAACCTCCTCCTCGTCAACTAATCCTTACGTCCAGGATCAGTTCAGGCGCTTTAAATTAATTTGTTCACTATCCACCTTTCTCTTTTTGAATGAAGCTGTCTTGTATTCTTAAATACAAAAACAGGATTATCATACATCAAAGTCAGACTTCCGTCAACAGATAAATGAATATGGAGAGGATGGAAACTCCCACAAATTAAAATATGCATAAGGGAGTTCAGGAGTTCCCTTATGCATATGAATTGTGCTGCTTATTCTTTTAATCCCATTTCACTTTCAACAACAGCAGAGATGCGCTCTACATAAGACGCACACAGCTCACCTGTTGGCGCTTCTGCCATTACACGGACAAGCGGCTCTGTACCGGAAGGGCGGACAAGGATCCGGCCGTTTGCGTTCATTTCTTCTTCAACCTGCGCAATGACTTCTTTCACTTTTTCATTGTCTGTCACATGGTGTTTATCTGTAACACGGATGTTCACAAGCTTCTGCGGGAATTTCTGCATTTCGTTTGCAAGCTCAGATAGCGGCTTTTTGGTTACTTTCATGATGTTAACAAGCTGAAGGCCTGTCAAAAGCCCATCTCCAGTTGTGATGTAGTCCAGGAAAATGATATGTCCTGACTGTTCTCCGCCAAGGTTGTAACCGTTCTTCTTCATTTCCTCCACAACATAGCGGTCGCCTACAGCTGTCTGAACACTTTCCACACCGTTGGCTTCAAGCCCTTTATAGAATCCAAGGTTGCTCATCACAGTGGAAACTACTGTGTTTTGCTTAAGCCTTCCCTGCTCTTTCATATATTTTCCGCAGATATACATGATCTGGTCGCCATCTACAATATCGCCATTTTCATCAATGGCAATTAAACGGTCTCCATCGCCATCAAATGCCAAACCTACATCTGCTTCTTTTTCCTTAACAAAGGCAGATAGTGCCTCAGGATGAGTAGAACCGACTCCTGCATTGATATTTAATCCGTTAGGAGATGCTCCCATCATTGAAAGATCAGCATCAAGATCAGCAAATAGGTGTGTTGCCAGAGGAGAAGTGGCACCATGTGCACAATCAAGCGCAATGTGGATGCCAGAGAAATCTTCATCAACCGTCTGCTTTAGGTATTGAAGATACTTCTGTCCGCCTTCAAAATAATCATTTACCTGTCCCAGGCTGCCTCCGACCGGTCTTGGAAGCTGGTCTGCTTCCATATCCATTAATTCCTCAATCTCAGCTTCCTGAGCATCAGAAAGTTTAAATCCATCCGGGCCAAAGAACTTGATTCCGTTATCTTCAACAGGATTATGGGATGCAGAAATCATTACGCCAGCTTCTGCACCCAGTGCTTTTGTTAAATAAGCGACGCCAGGCGTTGAAATGACTCCGAGACGCATAACTTCTGCTCCGATTGATAATAGCCCCGCTACAAGTGCGCCTTCCAGCATATGGCCCGAAATACGGGTATCACGGCCGATTAATACTTTCGGACGATCATGGTCCTTTGTTAATACATAACCCCCAAAGCGGCCCAGTTTAAAAGCCAGCTCCGGTGTCAGTTCACTATTTGCAACTCCTCGTACTCCATCTGTACCGAAATATTTACCCATTTTATAATCGCTCCTTCTAACTTTAAAAACTATATTAAGCTTCTTCTTTTTGCGTAATCGTTATGGTCGCTTTGCCTGTTGCAGGTTTTATATCCACCCCTGAAGGGCCATCGACGCTGATTGGCACCTCATGGTCACCTTCACCAAGGTCTGCCAGGCTCAAATATATATTAAAATCTTCTGCTTTGAGATCCTGAACCGTGCTGCTTTTACCGGTAACCGTAATACTTGTCCGTCCGGAAGCTGGGTTTTTAAGGACCGCTTCATATTCTTCAGCTAAGTCCACTAAGTTGATGGGGAGGCTTGAAAAGGTTTTGGTTTCCTCTTGTTCCTGTGCCTCTGTTTCTTCAGCAGGCTCTTCTGTATTATCCTCTTCATTCACATTCTCCTCAGTGCTGACGTCTACAGTCGCCTTCACTGTCTTAGGATCGACTGCAGAAATCCCATCCGGAATAATAACCGGCAGGGTGAGCACGGTATCTTTTTCAATCTTGCTGACATCCACCTCTACCCTGACACTTTCAGTCTCATTTAATATTTCTTCCCGGCCCGTAATAGAAGCCTCGTCAACATCGAGTTCAATCGAATTAATGGTAACACCATCTTGAGGTTCTCCCTTCCGGACGATCGTAACGGGAACCGTCTTGCTTAACTGCTTAACAGGTACTGTTACTTGAATCACTTCGGGTTCCACAATAACATCAAGCTTATTCATCTCACGGTCCAATACCCTGACAGTTGCTTCATTAGTGATTGTCTCGGTTATTGGCCCCTTTACATCAAGAGTTGCTTTAACAAAGCTGATCCGCTCAATCACTTCTTTTGCTCCCGTGATTTTTACCGTCTTTGGTTCTGCAGATGCCGCTTCGGCGGTATAGCCCTCACCAAGCAGGCCATTATTAAATTCTGCATCCACTTTAAATTCCTGGGTCACTTTTTCATGGACTGTCACATCTGCATATTGCGGATTGATCGTCACATCAAGTTTATCTGAGATATCGCGGATCTTAATTTCCACTCGTTGAGAGCCAGTTTCTGCATTTGTCAAATCTACATATACTTCAAAATTCTGCTGTTTTTTTGCTGGCTCAAGGTGGCTCTTGGGACCCTCTATGCTCAAATCAACAGTATCCGGAATACCGGTAACAACCAGATTTTCCGTATCATAATAGCTTTTCACAGGGACATCTTCAATAATGTCTGAATCCTGCTGGCCTGGAACGTTAATGTCCTTTAATTCCTTATCTGCATCATATACTGAATCAAATAGAAAAAGTGCCAGAATCAAAGCAACAATTTTCATGAACCAGCGGGTGTCTACCAATTTATCAATTAACTTATCCATTCTTTTTCCCCCTCCAGTTCCAAAGACCTGAAGAAGTCTGCTTTATTTTATGTTGAACAAGCAACTCATTTGAAAGCATATCTTTAAAAGCTTCAGCTTTTAAATCACGGTGCAGCTCACCGTTTTTGGTTAAGGAAACACTTCCTGTTTCCTCTGAAACGATAATGGTAATACTGTCAGTTACTTCACTTATACCTAAAGCAGCCCTGTGTCTGGTGCCCAGCTCTTTTGAGATGAATGGACTTTCTGACAGCGGCAGATAACACGCTGCTGCAGCCACACAATTCTTTTGAATGATAACGGCTCCGTCATGCAGCGGTGTATTCGGTATAAATATATTAATCAGGAGCTCAGATGAAATTTTGGAATCCAGCTGAATACCGGTTTCAATATAATCGTTCATCCCCGTTTCCCGCTCAACTGAAATAAGCGCCCCAATGCGGCGTTTAGCCATATAATCCACAGCCTTTGCAATGGATTCGACCAGTTTCTCCTGATTTTCCTCCTCCTGATTAGCCGTCCTTGAGAAGAATCTTCCTCTTCCCAATTGCTCCAGTGCTCTTCGCAGCTCCGGCTGGAAAATGATTATGATGGCCAGAAATCCCCAAAGAAGCACTTGTTCCATCATCCATCCTAATGTTTGCAGGTGGAACTTGTCGCTTGCTACTTTAACCAGAATAATGACAAAAATCCCCTTCAGCAATTGGACAGCCTTTGTTCATTTAACAATCATTATTAGCTTATAGATGACGTACCAGACAAGGAGAATGTCTATTGTATTAGCCAACAATTTCAAAATAGAGAAATCTGCAAACGACATTATCCTTCCTCCAATTATATATTTCAAAAGCAAAAATGCTTAAAGTTTCTTTTATGTAACTTTCATATTATATCATATTTAACGCTAATTCCAATTTTGAGACAACAGACACCATCTGGAAAAATAAGCACACTAAGAATCCCTGCCTTAAAGCAGGGATTCTTACTATGGTTATGCCTATTTCTCTTTTTCTGTTTCTCCGCTTTCAAATACATTAACAGCATCCTTGGCTGCCTTTTTGATGTGATACCAAAGCCATTCGAAAATGGCATCAACCTCTTCGATTTCTCCGGTAACATTACCGGCTGAAGCCATGTACTGCTGGCCATTGATGACCGTAACATTTCCCTCTATTTCGCCCTGGATTTCCAAGTCACCGTTCTTAACCACTACATCGCCTTTTACCACTTCTCCTTCCGGTACGATCACCTTATCGTTTTGCACCACAAGGTTTGGCTGCTTAGAAACCGATAATTGGTGATCCTGATCCCAGGAAGAAGCGACGCTTCCCATCATCAGAACAAGAAAGAGGGACGCCGCAGTTAAAAGCGGATGATGCCTGAACCAGCGCTGGACACCGACTTTCCGCTTTTCTTTGGGCAATTTCGCCATAACGTTTGCCGTAAAATTTTCAGGTGCCTGTATATGTGAAGTGCTTTGGACTAAAGCGATCGTCTTCTTTAATTCATGGAAATGAATTTGGCATTCCTCACAGTTCTGCAAGTGTGCCCTTAATTCCATCTCATGTTCGGCTGAGATCTCTTCATCTAGGTACTCATGCATATAAACAACCATTTCTGCTGGACATTTCAAAGTTCTCACCCTCTTTTTAAACGTATCTTAATTGATTCCTAAGTGCTTCCCGGCCCCGGTGAATCCTGGTTTTAACCGTTCCCAGAGGAAGGTCGAGCGTTTCACTGATCTCGTTCAGCGATAATTCTTCAATATATTTTAAAACAATAACCGAACGATATTTCTCCGGAAGCTTCGATATCTCCCTTTGGATTGTTTCCTGCAATTCCAGACTTTCTACATCTTCTTCAGGCAGCCTCGCATCGGAAGCAATTTGAGAATACATGTTCAGTCCATCCGTTCCTGCGACCTCTGCATCCAGATAATAATCAGGCTTCTTTTTTCTGATTCTGTCTATACATAGGTTTGTGGCAATCCGAAAAAGCCACGTGGAAAACTTCAAGTCAATATTAAAGCTGGCAATGTTTACATAGGCTCTTAAGAAAGCCTCCTGAGCGATATCCTCTGCCTCATGCCTGTTTCCCAGCATTCTGTAGCATATCTGAAAAACTTTATCTTTGTATATTTCAACAACTTCAGCATAAGCATCCTGGTCGCCCTTTAATACTTGCTTTATCCTCTTCTTTACGATTGTCTCCATTTTTTACCTCAGCTCCAGTGCGGCTAATCGATAATACGAACCGATAGCGGAAAAGGTTTCATTTTAATAAAAAAACATTCAATTTCTATATTAGCAAATTTTTACTTATTCTGGTTTAATTTTTTTCTTTTAGGGTATAAAAGTACTAAATTATTCGAAAAGGGTTGGTTACGGTGTGTGTTAAGGAATTATTGAGAGATATTGAGGATTGCCGGTCAAGAATGATGCAGTTAGCAGCATCCGCTTCTTTTACAGATCACATGGTAGTTGATACGAGCACGAAACTCGATCAGCTTCTAAATAAATATTATACACTCACAGCAAAAAAATGAGCAGAACTTGTTTACGTTCTGCTCATTTTTATTTTCTATTATAGAAGCTTTTCGCCAAATAATGAACCCATTAGCGCGACTGCCACGGTAGCTGTTTTATTTTTGTCATCCAAAATTGGATTAACCTCTACAAATTCAGCCGATGTTATGATCTGAGCTTCTGCAAGCATCTCCATGGCCAAATGGCTTTCACGATAGCTGATGCCGCCAATAACGGGAGTTCCAACACCCGGTGCATCATGCGGATCCAGTCCATCCAAATCCAGAGACAGATGAACACCATCTGTATTTCTTTCTTTTAAATATGTAATAGACTCCTCCATAACTTTGGTCATCCCAAGCCGGTCAATTTCGTGCATGGTATATACTTTAATGCCTTTTTCCTTAATTAGCTCCCGTTCTCCTTCATCCAAAGATCTTGCTCCAATAATAACAATATTCTCCGGCTTAACCTTTGGAGCATATCCTCCTACATTGGTTAAAAGCGGGTGCCCAATTCCCAGGCTTACTGCAAGTGGCATGCCATGAATGTTCCCTGAAGGTGAAGTTTCAGCTGTATTTAAGTCCCCGTGGGCATCATACCAGATTACTCCAAGATTTTTGTAGTGCTTCGAAACACCGGCTAATGTTCCAATTGCGATGCTGTGATCGCCGCCAAGTACTAATGGAAAAGAACCACTTTCTATTGCTTTATCAACTTCTTCTCCTAGTTTTTCTGTCTTTTCAGCAATAAGGTCCAAGTTTCTAAGATTTGAATTTGGATCGATTTGAACTTCCGGACGGCCGATGGCAATATCACCCTGGTCTTGGACTTCTTCGAATAAACACTTTAATCGCTCATTTACACCTGCATATCGGATCGCACTTGGTCCCATGTCCACACCGCGTCTCATCTGGCCAAGATCCATCGGCATTCCAATTATCGATAATTTCTGTCTTTTCATATTACAAGTCCTCCCTTTCCCTTCATACTCTTATTTTAACCGCTTTCAAACACATGACTCAACTCGACAAAATCGTGTATATATATGCGTCTGCCGGGGAAGGTAATCTTAAAAATCAAGGTGTTAACTTTCCAATAAGGAGAAATAAAAAATCCCTAAACCATGATGGTTTAAGGATTGTCGAATTATGTATAATGGTGGAGCCTAGCGGGATCGAACCGCTGACCTCCTGCGTGCAAAGCAGGCGCTCTCCCAGCTGAGCTAAGGCCCCATTTTGGAGCGGAAGACGGGATTCGAACCCGCGACCCCCACCTTGGCAAGGTGATGTTCTACCACTGAACTACTTCCGCAAAAATATTTATATTTACAAGTAAGACCTTCAGGAGTCGATTCCCAAGGTCTGTGTTTTTCTATAAAGTGAGCCATGAAGGACTCGAACCTTCGACCCTCTGATTAAAAGTCAGATGCTCTACCGACTGAGCTAATGGCTCAAAATATAATTCTGATGCCTAAACTTAATTTGCAGATGTGCTTCAAAGCCCTGCGGTCTTTGTCGCAGATTTTAAAAGCTTGCCATTCAGGGATGTAACGCTTCGATGCTGCATTCTTTTAAAATCCTCTACCAACTGAGCTAATGGCTCGAAAATGGCTGGGCTAGCAGGATTCGAACCTGCGAGTGACGGAGTCAAAGTCCGGTGCCTTACCGCTTGGCTATAGCCCAATAATTACAAAATAAAAAGGACATTCATAGCTTGTCCAGTTTTTTGTGTTTTATTAAGAATCAATGGTGTAGTGGGGCAGATTCGAACTGCCGAACCCGAAGGATCTGATTTACAGTCCGCCGCGTTTAGCCACTTCGCTACCCCTCCATCTATAAAAAAAGATGGTGCCGGCGAGAGGACTTGAACCCCCAACCTACTGATTACAAGTCAGTTGCTCTACCAATTGAGCTACACCGGCAGCTTGTATAATTAAATTGATGGTGGAGGATGACGGGATCGAACCGCCGACCCTCTGCTTGTAAGGCAGATGCTCTCCCAGCTGAGCTAATCCTCCAAAATGGTGACCCCTACGGGATTCGAACCCGTGTTACCGCCGTGAAAGGGCGGTGTCTTAACCGCTTGACCAAGGGGCCATATATAATTACCCAATTAGGGTGCCCGGCAGCGTCCTACTCTCACAGGGGGACAGCCCCCAACTACCATCGGCGCTGAGAAGCTTAACTTCCGTGTTCGGTATGGGAACGGGTGTGACCTTCTCGCTATCGCCACCGGACTATTTGATTGAAGAAACTTCGTTCCCTCAAAACTAGATAATGCATGAAGAAGTATTTGCCGAGAATTCACCAATGACTTGTCTAGCTTCGGCTCCTAACTTCTCAGCCATTTCGATCCGTCCCTCCAAATCCAAAACCAGGATTTGAATGGCCGGCTCTCCAACGTCTTTCGAAGTTGAACAGTCGCCTCCGCTTTTCGTTTTGGTTAAGTCCTCGATCGATTAGTATCAGTCAGCTCCACATGTCGCCACGCTTCCACCTCTGACCTATCAACCTGATCATCTTTCAGGGATCTT
>NZ_CAXQGS010000009.1:0-11371 GCF_964223445.1 Cytobacillus sp. | reverse complement strand
CAGACGTGTGCTCTTCCGATCTCTCGAGGAGGGTAGGCTGTTTGCGCTTGACAGTTTATCTAACTGCGGAATTTTTACATTCTTATCCAATAAAAAAGACGCCCCAGAGAGGCGTCTTTTTATACGTATTGCGGCGACCCGACTGCACTCCACATAGTGCATTGCCAATAAGGCTTGTCTGTCGTCTTATGCAATTAGCTCATCGCTTTACTAATATAGCATTATTCTATAAAGAAAACAAGTGTTTATTGTGCGCTTCCGTTGCATTCCTTTCATTGTTCAATCAAAATATACCTAAAATACATTGATTAGGGTTGTGATCATATGAATATGAAACCATTAAAAGGTCAGCATCATGTCTCTGCCATAACAGCCAATGCTCAGAAGAACTATGAGTTTTACACCAGAATCCTTGGAATGCGGCTTGTAAAAAAGACTGTAAACCAGGATGATACCACAATTTATCATTTATTTTACGCAGATGAAAGGGGTAACCCTGGTACTGACTTAACTTTCTTTGAAATCAAAAATGCTGGCCGCACTTACAGGGGGACAGACAGTATAACTTGTACTTTTCTGCGTGTGCCATCTGATGAATCGCTTCTTTATTGGAAAAAGAGACTGTCAGAACAAGATGTTTTACATGAAGAAATAAGAGAAGCAAACGGAAAGAAGATGCTGTTCTTTGAAGACTTCGAAGGCCAGCGTTTGGCCCTGATTTCTGATCAAAATAATAAAGGAGTAAAAGGCGGGAAGCCATGGGATCGAGCTGCCGTTCCTCCCAGCCACGGAATAATTGGGCTTGGACCCGTAATGCTCACCGTTTCTGAGCTTGAACCCACCACAAATCTGCTTACAGAAGTAATGGAATATCGGAGAATAGGAGAATATTCTTTGGATGAAGATACTGTAGCTGTATTTGAAACCGGTGAAGGCGGAAACGGGGCAGAAATCCATATTAAAGAACAGGTTGACTTGCCGCAGCAGCGTCCAGGCCGGGGGAGTGTCCACCATGTAGCTTTTCGGGTGGAAAATGAAGAGGAATTAAGAAACTGGGTACGAAAACTGAAAAAATGGAGGATTGCCAGCTCTGGTTTTGTAGACAGGTATTATTTCAAATCTTTATATTTCCGGGAACCGAACGGGATTCTTTTTGAGCTGGCAACAGACGGACCTGGATTCGAAGCAGATGAACCTTTCGAGCAATTGGGAGAAAAGCTTGCACTTCCTCCTTATATTGAAGACAGGCGGGAAGAAATCGAGGCAAACATAAAGCCGCTGAATACGAAAAATTAAATAAATGGTGTAAGAGGATGAACCGAAGTGTTCGGCCCCTTACTTTTGAAGTTGAAACTTTTTATAGAGTTTATTCGTTTAATATATAATAGGGGATAATAATAATGGAACTTAGAGAAATAGAGAAGGAGTCATCATGGAAAAATTTCAGCGTTTCAAAGAAGCTTTTACAGGGTTTTGGCGCAAAAAGCACCTGACACAAATTCTGCTTCTTTTAACACTAACAATAATACTTTTAACCATTCTATTTTTTGCGTTTCTGGCAGCTACAGCAAACGTGGAGACCTTAAAAGAAGGTTTAAGGCAGTCAACTGTTATTTACGATAAAGACGGTGATGCTGCTGCAGGACTTGCGGAAAATAGGGCGGAGGGTGCAAATATTGAAGAATTGCCGGATCATGTAGGCAATGCCGTTATTGCGATTGAGGATGAACGCTTTTATAAGCATAATGGATTTGATATTAAAGGAATTGCAAGAGCCTTTTTTGGCAATTTATTTGCTGGCGGCATAACGGGCGGGGGAAGCACCATTACTCAGCAGCTGGCTAAAAATGCTTTGCTGTCACCAGAACAGACTTACCGCCGAAAAGCCGAAGAATTGTTCCTTGCAGTAGAAATCGAAAAAAATTATAAAAAAAATGAAATCCTGCAAATGTATCTAAATCAGGTATATTTCGGAAGCGGTTCTTGGGGAATTGAACAGGCATCCAATAAGTATTTCAGCAAAACACCAAAGGAACTGAACATAAGCGAGAGTGCACTGCTTGCAGGATTGCTTCAATCGCCTTCAGCACTCGACCCTTATAATCATTACGAACGGGCAATGAAAAGAAGGAATGTTGTCCTCGGAAAGATGAAAGAGCACAAGATGATTTCAGCTGAAGAGTATGAGAACGCTGTAAATGAAAAGATCCAATTAAAGGAAGGGACACGAAGCAAGCAAGAAAGAAAATACCCTTACTATGTTGATGCTGTCCTGGATGAAGCTATAAATAAGTACGGATTAACACAGGAAGAGATTTTTACAAGAGGATACAAAATATATACGGAAATGGATCAGAACCTGCAATCAAGCCTGGAAAATGTTTATGAAAAGGATTCAATCTTCCCTCCAGGCATGAATGGAGAAATCGTACAGAGTGGTGCTGTCCTTCTTGATCCTGCTTCAGGAGGTGTCAGAGGGCTTGTCGGGGGCAGGGGTGAGCATGTTTTCAGGGGATTCAACAGGGCAACACACATTAAAGCCCAGCCTGGATCTACACTCAAGCCATTAGCGGTCTACACACCTGCACTTGAAGAAGGATACTCACCAACATCCATGCTAAAAGATGAACAAGTAACATACGGAGATTACACTCCAGCTAATGCTTCCGGACAATATGCGGGCGAAGTGTCCATGTATAAAGCTGTGGAAGATTCTATCAATGTCCCAGCCGTATGGCTCCTTAATGAAATTGGACTTGATAAAGGACTGGATGCACTTGACAGGTTCGGCATACCGCTTGAGAAGGAAGATGAATATTTAGGGATTGCATTAGGCGGAATGAGAAAAGGGGTCTCACCCTTAAAGCTGGCAGAAGCATATGCCGCATTTCCAAATGGCGGCAAGCGGCAGGATGCCCATTTAATTACGAAAATAGTTGGCCCAACAGGCAGCATCATTGCCGAACGTGATAAAGAAACAGTTAAGGTTACGACAAAAACGGTATCGAATCAAATGACTTCCATGCTGTTAAATGTGGTTGAAACAGGCACAGGCAGCGCAACGAAGATTGAGGGAGTTCAAATCGCCGGAAAAACGGGATCAACCCAGCTTCCTTATAAAGATATTAACGGAACGAAAGACCAATGGTTTGTAGGCTATACACCGAATTTGGTTGGTGCAGTTTGGCTGGGGTATGACCAGACAGACAGAGAACATTATCTGTCAAAAAGCAGTTCTGAAACAGCTGTTCCTGTTTTTAGGGCGATAATGGAATCTAGCCTGCCATATATGCAGGAAGGGGAATTTACTACTAAATCGGTAAACGAAAAGCTGGAAAAAAAGGAATTAACAGAAGAAATTGGACAGACCATTAAAGAACAGGCTGAAAAATTTGAAGGCAAAATAAGAGAAGACCTTCCAATCTGGAAGGAAAAATTGAGAGAAGGAAAGCAGGAACTTGAGGAATTCGGCAGGTTCCTGAAAGACAAATTGGATCAATTCAGTAATTAACAATTAAAAAGAAAGAGAGAATGGCCAAAGTAGCCATTCTCTTTTTTTGCTGTGCAATCTTTATACTGGAATAATTCAGCAAAACAGTGTAATCTAAGTAGTTATAGTACCTGCTAACAAAACGACAGCATTCGCTAGCGAATTGCTAGCTTACAGATATTAATAGCTAGGAGGATTCATATGAGTGGAGAAACACGGATTCAGCTTAATGTACGCATTTCAAAAGAGACTTCGAATATGCTTGATGAAATTGTTGATTATTATCAGGAAAACACGAAACTCGGCAGGATTTATAAAGGCGATGTTTTAACAGATATTATTGAAAAATCATATGAAGTAATGAATAAACAAAAAAAGCTCAATAAGAAATTTTAATCCTGATTAGAGGGGGATTACATGAGAGATGTAAAACTAACCGATATTTATCAGCATCGGATCGCACAGAAATATATTACACGCTCCGGCATCGCTCATGCTATTGCAGTTGCCTATCATTCTTTCCAGCTCGCAAAAGAATTCGGTGAGGATGTTGATTCAGCGGCTAAAGCAGGTTTCATGCATGACATCGGCCATTATACCTGGTACAAAAATGGAAAGTGGGATTACGACCTTTACCGTCAGAATGACATTCATGCCATTAAAGGTGCTGAACGGGCACATAAACTCCTGATCAGACTTGGAGAAAACCCGATTAAAGCAAAAGAAATTGCCTTAGCCATCCTTTTTCACACGGATTCATTTCTGCCTGGCGGTGAGGTTGTAAGAACTCCTCTGCAATCCATAGTCAAATTGGCAGATGAAAAGGATGAAGAGCCAGGAGGAGCGCATCATTACCGTGAACTCGATTTTGAGCGGGCGATGAAAAGCCTCGATATTCTCGATAATAAGATTGATATTTATCTTAAGAAAAAAGCAGAATAACCTAAATTTCTGTCATGTTATGCGCTTCCCCAGGAAATTCGCTACAAATAAACTGCTGCTTTTTAAAGGGAAGCGCCTGTTTCATGAAGAAATATAATTCATGGAAAATAATCAGATTATTAATATTATTATATGCAGGGATGGTGTTGCGGCAGTGAGAGCAAGGACTCGAAGACAACAGTCATTTAATGTGGAAGAAATCAAATTTAAATTAACAACAGTATTTCTGCATCTCTCATTTTATGCCTTTATCATTTTTATCCTAATTTTATTCTTGGAGCTATTTGGTTAAAATACATACAAAAATGCCAGGGCAAAAAAGCGGCTTTGCCCTGGTGTAAAACGTTATACTTTTGGCAATATTCCTTGTTCCTTTAAATAATCCTCCACTTCTCTAAATTCTTCTACCGGCACAAAAGATATCTCTTTTTTCCGAAGAAGATCCTGAAGCCCATTTTTGGCAAAAGTAATGTCAGCATACTCCGCCGGGTGTGAATCCGGTTCACTGTCCCCAATAAAAAACACAGTTTCATATTCCTTCTTTAAGTCCTGAATGACCTTCGATTTATCAATGCCATATCTCTCAGAGTAATGCTGATGATTCTTATCTATATTCATGTGCACATTCTTCTCATGATAATGACCTTCATTCGAAAAAACCTTCACATGCTCCACTCCATATTTTTTTAATAAGTGATAAATATAATAGTCTGTGCCGGCACTCAAAATATAAAAATCTCCGCCGTTCTGCTGAATCTTTTTGATAAAGTCAGGTACATATTCATCTATTTCTATTGAATAAATATCACTGATAATTTGTTCTTCATCCTGATTGATGGAAGTGAAGACTTTATTCAAAAAGTCGATATCCTTTATCTCTCCAGCCTTCCATTGGGGCATCAGCCTTCGCCCCTCCGGAAAATATTTATCCATCATAATCAAATAAAAGTCTCTTTTTGATATTGTTCCATCAAAATCTGAGACAAAAGCCCACTTTTTCATTCTATAACCTCCAATAAGACATTTATGCTTTTTATGGTATCATGCTATCTTAACTTTACCCTTTGTTTTTTATGTTCAATCAGTGAAAAAACGTCTTTTGATTTTATTCCTGATGAGATTAATGGTATTATTAATTTGATTTTTACATAAGGAGATGATTAGTATGGCAGAAAAAGGATACATATTAATGAAAAACGGTGAAAAGGTTGAATTTGAACTATATCCTGAAGCAGCACCAGGGACAGTTGAAAATTTCAAAAAGCTTGCTAATGAAGGCTTTTATAATGGCTTGAATTTCCATCGTGTAATTCCTGGGTTTGTAAGTCAGGGAGGGTGCCCGAACGGAACAGGAACTGGTGGTCCAGGGTACACAATCAAATGTGAAACAGAAGGAAACCCTCATAAGCATGAAGAAGGATCTCTTTCAATGGCTCACGCGGGCCGCGATACAGGCGGAAGCCAGTTCTTTATCGTACATGAGCCACAGCCGCATCTGAACGGTGTTCATACTGTTTTTGGAAAAGTTACTTCCGGGATGGAAGCAGTTAAGGCAATGAGAAACGGCGATGTTATGGAGAAAGTTGAAATTCTTGAAGGATAAATAGTTCAGCAAAAAGAGCCGAAATGGCTCTTTTTTATTTTGCCATAAATACCTGGCTGAAAATTCCTTATACTAAGAAAAACTAACTGTATTGGAGTTGATGTGATTGGGTGCCATTGAAAGAAACGGCTACCGGTTTGAGCCTGAATTTAGCGTCATCAGCCAGAACGGTGCCATACATGTTTTTCATAATGGAAAATTTGTAGAAGAACTTACATTCGAATTTTCCGGAAAATTCCCCGAAAACGACCAAATAGAAGAGATGGTTGCTCAGTATTGCATTAGGCATGGCTTGTAGAAATTCCTCTATGTTTGGCGTCCTTCGGTATGAAGAAGGGCGCCTGCCCTATTTTCCTATTAAGAGTTTTTCTTTTAAACCCAATTGGATTTTATGTAAATTAACTATACCTTGATATAAAGAGAGGATGGTTAAATGAAGCCTATTAAAGACCATTTGAAACAAAATCTTGATTTGCTGTTTGTCGGCTTCAATCCAAGTATTCGATCAGGAGAGACAGGTCATCATTTTGCAAATCCAAACAACCGATTTTGGAAGATCCTATATGAATCAGGGCTGACTCCTCGTAAATTTGATGCATTTGAAGATTACAAGTTATTGGAATTGGGATATGGCATGACAAATATTGTACCCCGTCCTACTAAAGCAGCGGACGAAATAACAAAGGAAGAATATAAAGAAGGCAGAGAAGAGCTGATTAAAAAAGTAAGTGAATTTAATCCTAAGGTCATTTGCTTTGTTGGAAAAGGAGTATATCAGGAATACAGCCGCAAAAAGAGGCTGCCATGGGGAGTGCAGGAGGAATCTGTGGTTCCCGGAACGATTGATTTTGCTGCTCCTTCGTCTTCTGGACTGGTCCGAATGAAAATGGATGAAATTATTCAAATCTATGCGGAGATTCCGAAGCTATTAAAAACTCTCTGATAAAACCAATTTTTGAATGGTTGCCGCCTGGTCAGCATCATGCTGTTTCATAGGGCAAATAGCACAAACTCTTCCTTATTCACAAACAATTTTCTAGTATTTTCCCCTACCAACGGTACTGTTAATTAATATTCAGAATTGTTAAAATGAATTCAACAGCAAGAACCAGCTTCAATTTAATCTCTTAAGGAGGGAAAGAAATGGAGCAATATGTTCGTGTTATTCCTTTTAAGGTGATTCGTCAGGAAGAGGAAGTTATGGAAGTTCCAAAAGGCGTGGAATTGATTCAGGCGCCAAAGATGTGGAACGCAACAAAAGGAAAAGGAATTAAAATTGCTGTTTTGGACACCGGATGTGACCTAAGCCATCCTGATCTGAAGGATCGAATAACAGGAGGACGGAATTTTACAGACGACGATAACAGCGATCCAAATGTTTTCAAAGACTATAACGGCCACGGCACACATGTTGCAGGAACTATCGCTGCGTATGAAAATGATGCTGGTGTCATTGGGGTAGCGCCTGAAGCTGATCTCCTTATTGTGAAGGTCTTAAACAAGGATGGTTCCGGCCAATACGAATGGATCATCAATGGCATTCATTATGCCATCGAACAAAATGCTGATATCATCTCCATGTCACTTGGCGGACCAGCTGATGTTCCTGAACTGCATGATGCGATAAAAGCTGCTGTTAAAAAGAATATCCTTGTGGTCTGCGCAGCAGGAAATGAAGGGGATGGGGACGACTCAACCGACGAGTTTGCTTATCCCGGCTGCTATAATGAGGTGATTAGTGTAGGGGCTATTAACCTTGAAAGGGATTCTTCCGAATTTACAAACTCTCATAATGAAATAGATTTAGTTGCACCCGGTGAAGAGATATTATCTACCTTTTTGAACGGGAAATACGCAACGCTTAGCGGCACTTCAATGGCAGCCCCGCATGTTTCAGGTGCGCTGGCTCTAATCAAAGATTTAGCAAACAAGCAATTTGAAAGAAAGCTTTCAGAACCGGAATTATATGCACAATTAATCAGAAGGACAGTTCCGTTAGGCAATTCGCCTAAACTGGAAGGAAACGGACTTGTTTATTTAACCGTACCTGAGCATTTAGCCGGGATCTTTGACCAAAAATTCAAATCCATGGTTCATAATGCTATATGATTAAAGTGAACAATATTTCTGCAGCATGGGCAGAGGCTCAGTCAAAGTATATTGAAAATGTTCAGAATGAACCGTATTATGACGCTCAGAAGGATATACTCAATCTGGAGGACTACTACAGCAGCCTTGATTTTGAAAAAGAAGACATCCCGGAACAAATCCATACTCTGTTGGTTCGCAGCCATAACCGGCAATTGGATTACTCCCCTCACCAATATGTATATCCATGGGTGGATCTGCAGGAAAATCTCAAGCTAAAAAGTTTATATTCCGGGAAAGGGATGGACCCGCTTAAAGCCATTGACCAGGATCTCAAGCTTTTGCAGTCGGTTCAGGAAAGCGGCTTTAGCAGCAGAGAAAGAGTAATTTTTAATACTGAGCATGTCATTCCGCAATCCTGGTTTGAAGAAAGTCAGCCAATGAGAGGGGATCTTCATCACCTGTTTGCATGTGAACCGGCATGCAACAGTATGAGAAGCAACTTCCCCTACCATGATTTTGAAGCCTATACTCCGGAATTCGAGGCTGAGAGTGTCAGGACCGGATGCGGAATGGCAGAACAGGAAAAGTTTGAGCCTGAATATGGAAAGGGTATTGCCGCAAGAGCAGTATTCTATTTTGCTGTCAGATATAAAAAAGTAATTAAAATCGAAGAAAAGATGGATATGCAGATTTTGCTGAGATGGCATGCAGAATATCCAGTGACTGTATATGAGAAGCATAGGAACGCTGCCATTCAAGAGCTCCAGGGAAACCGCAACCCATTTATTGATTTTCCGGAACGTGCAAAGAAAATGTTAGGATAATATAGGATAATAAATGTGCCCGCCTGAAACTCAGGCGGGTTTGTTTTATAATATAAGATAAAAAAGGAGCAATCATGTGCAGCCATTTACAGAAAACGTTATAAAAATCATTAAAAACATTCCAAGAGGAAAAGTCATGACATACGGACAAATAGCAAGGCTGGCCGGGAGCCCCAGGGGAGCTAGACAGGTGGTCCGGATACTTCATACCCAAAGTGAAAAGCATCAGCTTCCGTGGCATCGGGTTGTGAATGGGAAAGGGGAAATTGGGTTTAAAGACGGAGATTTGCATGACATTCAGAGAGAACAATTAGAAAATGAGGGGATTTACTTTAATATAAATAATAGAATTGATTTGCAGGAATTTGCCCATGAATCATCACAGCAAATATAAAAAAGCGTGCCATCCAATTGGAAGTCACGCTTCTTAATAATCATAAGTACCTATTTTGTCTTTGATGCATATTCCTCAATCATCTCAACGGTTACATACTTTCTTGCAGGTATAATTCCCTGTTTAGAAAGTTCATTGATTTCAGCAGTTACTTCATTTATCTTATCCGCAGAAAATGGAAGACCCCTCCTGCATAAATCCAATGCTTGCTCAATATAGTATTCGCGCTGCTGCTCCAGGGCAGCAAATTTCGTAATAATCTTATTCTGCTTTCCTACATGTTCTGATATTGCTTTATGTACACTCATTCTTTCCACCCCTTATAAAATTCACCTGTTTTTATCATACCATTTTCTAATAGCATTTTAAGAGTAAATATATTCTTATTAGCATAATATTTATTTTAAATAAAAATAGGAAATAATAGCCAGTCCTCATAACTTTTACAGTGGAGAATAAAATAGTTAAGTAAATCAAAAATTGATTCTTTTTCCTCATTATGGAAATAAAGGGAACACACCTTTCTAAGAAGAAAAGGTTAAGAAACAAAATGGAAGGTGGCTTAATACATATGAAAAAGAGTGTAAAAATAAATATCAGTTTATTGCTGGTATTTATGCTGGCACTTGTTCCTTTTGCTCAGCCCGAATCGCCTCAAGTCCAGGCAACGGAAGAAGGCAGCGAACTTGTACAGCAGTTAAACCAAATGCTTAATAATGATCCAATTCTTCAGGGAGGACTTGCAGGAGTGAGTATCCGCAATGCGGAAACAGGCGAGCTGGTATACGACCATATCGGGGATATACGTTTAAGACCGGCTTCTAATATGAAGCTTCTAACAGCAGCTGCAGCTCTAGAAACATTAGGAGAAAATTATCAGTTCACAACAGAACTTCTTCACACAGGTTCAATAAAGGGAAATACACTTCAAGGTGACTTGATCTTAAAAGGAAAAGGGGATCCAACCCTTTTAAAAAAGGATTTTGATTCATTTGCCGTTAAAGTAAAAGAAGCAGGCATCAAAGTTATTCATGGCAGGCTGATCGGTGATGACACATGGTATGATAATGTACGCTATTCAACCGACCTGTCATGGAGCGATGAATCATGGTATTATGGCGGACAAGTCTCGGCACTAACTGCCTCCCCAAACGAGGACTATGACGCTGGCACAGTAATTGTAGAGGTTTATCCCGGAGAAAAAGCCGGGCAGGAACCGATTGTAAAAATGGTCCCGGAAACAGATTACATAAAAATCGTCAATAAGGCTAAAACCGTCACTAAAGATGAAAAGAAGGATATCCATATTGAAAGAGATCACGGAACGAACACCGTTACAATCGAAGGAGAAATTCCAGTTGAAGGCAGCCGTTCAAGGGAATGGATCGCTGTATGGGAGCCTACTGGCTACGCATTGGATCTATTGAAGCTTTCTCTCGCTGAACAAGGCATTAAAATCAAAGGGAAAACAGAAGCTGGCACTGCCCCAGAAGACGCAACACTATTTGCTGAGCATAAATCCATGCCGATCAAAGATTTGTTCATACCATTTATGAAATTAAGCAATAATGGCCATGCGGAAACATTAATCAAGGAAATGGGCAAAGTTGCCAAAGGAGAAGGCAGCTGGGAAAAAGGGCTGGAGGTATTAGAAGAACAAGCAGAAGCCTTTGGGATGAATAAGGAAACTCTCGTACTCAGGGACGGTTCTGGAATCTCACATGTGAACTTAATTCCTGCAAATGAAATCTCAAAACTTCTTTTCGAAGTACAGGACGAAGAATGGTTCAGCTCCTATTTGAACTCATTGCCGATTGCGGGCAATACAGACCGGATGGCGGGAGGAACTCTTAGAAATCGCATGAAAAACTCCAATGCCGCAGGGAACGTGAGAGCAAAAATCCGGGGTCAGCGCGTCGAACTCGTACTGCACGATGCGGCCGACGCGGCTGTGCGACGCGTGCCAGGCGCTGAAGTCGTGCACGAAGCGCCGCAGGCGCTCCGGGGGAGCGGCGGCCGGGTCGTCG
>NZ_CAXQGS010000008.1:0-26834 GCF_964223445.1 Cytobacillus sp. | reverse complement strand
TCAAGATTGATCTTTCCTTCACTGACAAGATGCTGCAGTGAAAAGTTAACGGCATACATTTTCGTGTTTGATGCTAAATCAAACATGGTTCTTGTCTTCATTTTCTGCGGGTGATTTAACGGATCAGATTCATCAAAGACTTTGGCTGAACCATATGCGGAGTTTTTAACAATCTTGCCATCTTTAATTACGACTAAAGCTGCTCCTGGAAAACCATTTTGTATTTCTCCCTCGATCAGCTTATCAACCTCTCTGAGCTTTTTGGAAGAAAAGCCTGCATCCTCGGGGCGCTTTGCTTTTGACAAGATTGGATATTCTAATGGTTTTTTATGTTTAAATACTTGCTCTTCTGAGCTGCTGCTTCCTGTTCTGCCCAATTCTTCTCCCAGGGCTGCAACGGGGTAAGGCAAAAGCAAACCCAGCACTAGGCCTAAAACTGTTAAATGCGTTATAAACTTTTTCATATTCTCCCCCTTTAATTATTTTAATATTCCTAATAGTCAATATGTTATTCGATATCTATTAAATCTGTAAACCAATACCTTAGCCCTTTCTATTAAATCAGTACTTGTGGACCAAGTTCATAAATCTTTACATTAGTTCCATAGTAGTATCTGCAGAAAAAAGTTGAATACTAAAACATTCATGCACCGCAGACACCTTTATAGTAAAATAAAAACAAGATTATCGTTTGGGGGATTCATAATGGAGGAGCATTTTTCACATAATGGCCGTCTTGGCATTCCCATACCCGCCTTTGACCGGGATTGGGATGAATATTCACCAAAAACACAGCAGATGATCCTGTTTCAATGGGAAAAAATAAGAGGCAGGATTCCTGACCGCATTGCCGAGCTTGAAGCGGAAATAAACAGGAAACAGGCTGAGCTATCAGATGAGGGCAATTTCGAAAGATCATGCAGACTCAACAGTGAAATTTCAGAACTGGCATCAGTCATAAATGATCTGTGGCTATGGTATCGAACGAATCAGGATATTACAGGGAAAATGCATTCATAAAAGAAAAGCGGAAGCGCCCCGACAACTCGAGGGAGCAGGCTGCTTGCGCTAGACAGTTCCCGAAGTAAAAAATTATACTTCCCTGTCATTTTAAAAAAACCTTTCCGCGGCGGAAAGGTTTTTTGCCCTTTATAAATCTTTTCTTAGTTCCCTGACGATATGCCCGAGTTCAGGCAGAATCAGCTTATTCATCGCAAGGCGAACTGCCCCGGATGATCCTGGTGTTGAGAAAACTGCTTTATTTTGCACTGTGCCTGCAGCAGCTCGTGAAAGAATGGCCGCAGACCCGATATCTTCCGTGTAGCTTAGCATCCTGAACAATTCGCCGAATCCGTCAATTTCTTTATCAAATAATTCTCTTACCGTTTCAATAGTCACGTCCCTTAATGCAATTCCTGTGCCTCCATTTGTAAGGACAGCATCAATGCCGGGGTTTTCACATCCTTTTAATACGGCCTCACGAATGAGATTTCCTTCATCTTTGACGATTTCATAGTCAGCTATGACATGTCCTGCCTCTTCCAGCAGCCGGATCATCAGCTTTCCGCTTTTATCTGTTTCTTTATTTCTCGTATCACTTACGGTGACCACTTTGCATCTAACTTCTTTTGGGGCTTCTTTTTTATGCTCGAATGTACTCATTTGGCATCACCTTTGCTTATAATTCATAGTATTCCGGGAGTTTACTGCTGAATGTTTTTTCTTTGCAAATATCTCATTTGATAATATTTATGAGCGAAATCTGTTACTTTTCTTGTTAGCTGATAATTCGTCCCGGCTCCAATGGCCATGCTGATGAAAGGAATTCCCTGTACTGACTTTCTGCGGAAAAAGTAAATAGCCATTGCTTTAAAAAGCTGCTTCATTGGCTGCTCAATCCAGGTTATATCAGTCAATTCTTCTTTTTCTTCATAAAAATAGAATTCTTCCTGATTCTTCAGCTCGTTCCTCAGTTCTTCCCAAGCACTGCCCTGCATGCGCGGCGGCAGTGTGGCTGCGTGAAAAACCTTAAGAGAGCTCATCATTTCGAATGGAGTATTGACCTCAAAGCCATATGTCATAGCAATCAGCTGGACAGCACGAAGATTAATAACCGCCATAGCAGGAATATCTGTACCCAGCATGAGTGAGCTGCCTGAACCGGCAATGCCGCCTTGTGCAAAAGAATAAAGACGATGCCGGGCAATCTGCTGTTGAGCTATGTATTGAAGCTGGTCGATATTCAATTGCTTAAGGTCTTCAATCGACTCAATATCAGAATGAAAAACACGGCCTGCCGTCAAAATGCGCTCCTTCGCATCCATTTGAAGCTGTGAGCCTTGAATAAGCGCATGAAGATGAAACAGCCAGCTATCCATTGCTGAAAAAAATTGCTGCTGAACTTCTTCAGGCAATAGTGAAAAAGACCTTTCCAATGATTTATCATAAACCATTTCCAAATCATTGGGCTCATAATTCAACAGCTTGTTTTCCCACTCCTGAATACCGGCCAAAACACTTTCTTCCCGTTCGTTCAATGGCATCGCAATTCCTCCCAAAACATTTTTTCTTGGACTCAGTATAGCATAAGTCAGATGATGAATTCTCCTTCCGCCTGATGGGCAATAAATCCCGATAAAAACAAAAAAGACAAGAGCGATAAGCCCTTGCCTTGTTATGAATGTTATTTAGCCAATCTCACTACATCACGTGCAATCATGACTTCCTCATTTGTTGGGATAATCATGACTTTAACTGGTGAATGAGGGTAATTAATGAACGCTTCTTCACCGCGCACTTTATTTAATGCAGGATCCCAGTATACGCCCATGAATTCCAGCCCCTGAAGAACACGATCACGGATAACATCACTATTTTCACCGATTCCGGCAGTGAAGATAATCGCATCTACGCCATACATGCGGGATGCATAGGATCCAATATATTTGTGGATTCTGTTTGCGAATACTTCAAGAGCTAATTCTGCTCTTTCATTTCCTTCAACCGCTTGAACTTCAATGTCGCGAAGATCACTGGAGAATCCGGAAACACCAAGCATACCGCTCTTTTTATTAAGAACGTCAAGAACTTCATCTGCATTCTTGCCAGTCTTTTCCATAATAAATGGAATAAGTGCAGGGTCAATGTTCCCTGAACGGGTACCCATTGTAACACCCGCTAACGGAGTGAATCCCATGGAAGTATCGATTGACTTTCCGCCTTCAATGGCTGTAATACTTGCTCCATTCCCTAAATGGCAGGAGATGAGGCGAAGCTGTTCAAGCGGACGGCCAAGCATTTCTGCAGCACGCTCTGATACATATTTATGTGAAGTGCCATGGAACCCATACTTGCGGATGCCATATTTTTCATAATACTCATATGGCAAGCTATATAGGAATGAGCTTTCAGGCATCGTCTGATGGAAGGCTGTATCAAATACTGCCACTGCAGGCACATTCGGAAGAACCTGCTGGAATGCCTTAATACCCGTAATATTAGCCGGGTTATGAAGGGGTGCAAGTTCCGAAAGTTCATCAATTTTCGCAAGCACTTCATCCGTAATGACTACAGAATCGTTGAATGCCTCACCGCCATGTACTACACGATGGCCAATGCCTTCGATTTCATCAAGAGATTTAATAATCCCAAGATTTGTTAATTTATCAAGCAGGATTTTAACCGCTACTGAATGATCAGGTATATCAGTTACTTCCTTAACTTTTTCGCCATTTACAGAAATATTGAAGACTGCGTTATCCAGCCCAATACGCTCGATTAAGCCTTTCGTAATTACTTCTTCACTCGGCATGTCAAATAATTGAAATTTTAACGAAGAACTGCCGGCATTGATTGCTATGATTTTTGCCATAAAGCTACCGCTCCTTTAGAAGATGTTCAAAGGGACTGACTTGTCTCTCCAAACCCATACTTTTATATAACAAAGTGTGATACGACACAAAAATTAATACAACCTTATTTTGTGCATCGGCCACAATTAATATCTCTCAATTTTCCATTTAAACACTGTAAGCAATACATTTCAAGAAGCACCTTGCAATGGTATCGTTTTCATGATAAATTAAATATTTTCTGATACTTCCGCATATTAATACATTTAAAAAAGAAGCCGGCAAAATGCTCGGCTTCTTTTCGTTTATCCTTATTTGCTTTCTTTAAACCAGACATCAATTTTCTTGAGTATTTTTTCAGCTTCTGCTGTTTTGGATAAGCTGGGCAAGTTGACCAAGAGGGCCTGCTTAGGCGGAGTGACTCCATCCCCTTTTTTCTGAAGGATAAGTATGCTTTTGGCTGCTTTTTCATTTTTGAACATAGTAAGCGGCAGCTGAACCAAACCTTGAATATAGGCATTTTCCTTAATGAACTCATGCAGCTTTGGTGCCTGCTCACTTTCAAACAGCCCATTTGGAATGATAAAAAATAAATAACCTCCAGATTTCACATGATTCATGCTCTGCTCAATAAATAAGTGATGAGAATAGGAATGTCCCTCATCAGCTTTTAGCTTATACTCAGCTGAACGGACATCATTCGGATAGTAGCCAACAGGAAGGTCACTCACTACAGCATCAGCAGGTTCTATAAACAGGGGCTCAAGGCTATCCTGGTTAAAAAATTGAATGGGAATCTCCTGTAAATTGGCATTTATATAAGCAAGCTTAATTAATAAGTCGTCAATCTCAATCCCAGTTGCCTCAACCGTTTTATCCTTTTGGTGATTCATAACAGTTGTCAATAAATTTCCTGTTCCTACGGCAGGATCCAGCAGGCGGAAACCTTTTTCCTGAATGAATTTTTCGACCAGATACCCCATCAGCATGCCCACTGCATCTGGAGTCATTTGATGATTAGGCTGGACGTTCTCTTTCATTCCTTTTAAAATAGCAAGCTGGAAGGATTTTCTAATATCTTCTTTTGTGCAGTTGCTTAAGTCAATGGATTCATAACTCTTCCTAAGTCTTTTAACTGTTAATTCGCTAAGCTCATCCTGAAGAATACTTTCATGGAATAGATTCTCTCCTGTTTCTGCAAGAGCTTCAAGGTATGTACAATGCAGTTCTTCCTGCATAATCGTAGCCGTTTCGTTTAAAACGGTAAATAAATCCTCAACCGGAGTTATTTTCACAGCTTATTCCTCCCGTCCTTATTCTTTTTCCTATTTTAACGGCCTTTTGTTTCATTCACAAGTTTGGTGCTGAGGGACGCAAAAAAAAAGCCCCGGAACAAATCCGGAGCTTTTTATATACGTATAATTATTTCGCTTGCTTAGCAGCTTCCACTGCTGCTTCATAGTTTGGATGATCTGTTGCTTCACTTACATATTCCGCATATGTAACGTTGTCATTTGAATCGACAACAAAAACGGCACGAGCCAATAAACGAAGTTCCTGGATGGCCACCCCATATGCTTCTCCAAAAGAAAGGCTACGGTGATCAGAAACGGTTTGAACATTTTCAATGCCAGCTGCTGCACACCAGCGTTTTTGGGCAAATGGAAGATCCACGCTTACAGTAAGAATCTTAACATTGTCAAGCTTGGAAGCTTCTTCGTTAAAACGGCGTGTCTGCGCATCACAAACTCCCGTGTCAATAGAAGGAACTACGCTGATTAGACGCACCTGCCCTTTTGAATCAGCAAGAGTTACTTCAGAAAGGTCATTTGCCAGTACCTTGAATTCAGGAGCTTTATCTCCAACTTTTACTTCATTGCCCAGCAATGTTACAGGATTTCCTTTGAACGTAATAGATGCCATTTAAATCGTCCTCCTTAATCACTTATGTACAGTGTAAATCATATCTTTTCAGAATCTTTTTTGCAATTATTAAGGATACATTCCAAGAAAAAAGTTAACTCTCCCTGGGAAAGTTAACTTCCTTCTCTTAGATATCAAGGTCTTGTTTCTTGCCGCTGTACTCATCATTGTTTTGATCCTGAGGCTGGCTTTGCTGATTGCCGGTTCCCCCGTCTTTCTTATTGAACATTTGCTGAATTTTATCGACTGCCTGTGGGGCAAGGTCAAGAATTTTCTCATATAAATGAGTGCTTTCATCAAGATGAACCATTTTCACCCCGTGCGAATTGACAATCAAAAAGGCGATTGGCGTGATGGAGACACCGCCGCCGCTT
Organism: Cytobacillus sp.; assembly: GCF_964223445.1. Lineage (NCBI taxonomy): Bacteria > Bacillati > Bacillota > Bacilli > Caryophanales > Bacillaceae > Cytobacillus > Cytobacillus sp. The sequence continues at coordinate 20,686 of NZ_CAXQGS010000008.1, read as the reverse complement.
CCTCCGCCAAACGGGTGGCCCTTTTCCTCGCCTGATTGTCCATCAAGCATAAACTCACTTCCTCCTGCGGCAAAGCCAAAGCCAACCTTTGAAACCGTTAATATTACACTGCCATCAGGGGTTTCTACTGGATCCCCAATTATAGTGTTAACATCAATCATCTCTTTCAGGTTTTCCATGGCAGTTGTCATAAGCCCTTGAATAGGATGGTCAGACATTCATTGCTCCTCCTCTTTTAGACAGTTTTAGTACCATCATCAGATAAGGCAGAAAGCGGCTTTGTCCTGAAATCCGGCCGTCCGCCCTTCCAATATTTGATCAGTTTAATTCCTGCTAACATAGCATGCCCGACACGAAAATGAATCATACATGAAATGGCTGTTTGAGAGACGGAAAATTGGAAATGGGGAGTGACGGTAATGCTGGGAGGCGTTTTCAGTTTCATATAATGACTTATTAATCCAATAATGCTCCCTTTTATCGCCCAGAGGGCCCCAGTAAGCATCCCCGTATGGGCTGCATCCCCTAGGCCAGCAAAAGTATGCCATTCAAGATTCCGGATGGTCACACGCTTGAGAAATTTCCGTATTATTTTGTGAAGGGACACGATATGATTTATCATTGCTTTTGTATCATGAAAGCTATTTATAAAATCATCTGCGGAATATTGCTTTGTGTCTTTTTCAGCAGCATTTTCCTGTGGTCCAGCAGCCGTCTTTTCCTTAACAACAAGAGTTGGCGAGTTATCGTCCACTTTTATTAGAGGGACTTCTATTTTGTACCTGATCAGTCCGAACCAGGCTTTGAATTGAATTTTCATATGGTCATTGTCATTTCCATGGTAGAAATGAAAATATATCTTTAGTTTTGTTGCCATGATTAGAATTAAAAGAAGTATGAGGGCAATTACGGCAATCAGAAGCCACTTCATTTTTTTCACACCCTTTCAGCTTTGTATTATGCCCAACTGAAAAAAAATAAACCTGCCACCAAGCGGTGGCAGGCTGACATTTCTCAATTATAGACTTGTTCCTTTTGCCTTTCATGAACTACAGAGGTATCCGCAAAAAGATCATGCAGTCCCTGTTTCTTTGGCAGGAATGCTACAATTACATACCCGACAAAAATGGTCGCTGATATAAAGCGGCCGATCCATTCACGGAACAAAATTGTGCTCCATGTCAGTTTCTTTCCTTTAAGATTTACTACCTTTAAACCAAATACCATTTTACCGAGTGTCTGGCCAAAAAACTTTGTCATCAGCACAAAATAGGCATAAAACGTAAGGGCAGTAGCTATGGAAATCGGTGCAAACAAATTGCTTTCATGCAGAGGAATATCCAGCGCCCTAAAAATTGGGTTAATCAATATCCGGTCAACACTGCCAACTACAACTAAATCTAAAAGATAAGCCCAAAATCTCATCCAAAACCCGGCAAACCTCATCGGTTCTGCAGCTTTTTGAATGGGGAGGGTTTCTGCTTGTATGATTGTTTCGTTTACAGCAGGATCTGCTTCATCAAAGGATGACTTATTCCTGCCCTCATCCTGTATTGAATCTGGACGGGCAAGCTCTTTTTCATTCTGATCATTTGAGGTCATCTTCTCTCCCCCTCCCTATTCAGCATAAAGATACATTAAACGCGGTGAGTTTGGCTGAGATAACAATTTCATCACGCCCGCCATTTCCAGGTCATCACCCATGATTTTTCGCGCTCCCATACTGAACATGGAGCCGAACCCAAAATTCTCAGTGTACTTTACAACCTGGGCACCATTTAGTTTGTGGTCTTTCTTTAATTGTTCAATTACATCATCGTCATAGCCAAAACCGTCGATCAGATTCAGTTCTTTCGCCTGCCGTCCGTCATAAATACGGCCATCCGCAATTTCCTTCACCTGTGCCTCAGTTAGTCCTCGGCCTTCCGAGATCACTTTAACAAACCCTGCATATGAATTATCAATCATGGATTGAAGGATTTTTCTTTCCTCATCTGTCATATCCCTGGTTGGGCTCATGATATCTTTATACGGCCCGCTCTTAATCGTTACAAACTCGACACCATATTTTTCAGCAAGCCCAGCATAATTATAGCCCTGCATGATAACCCCCAGTGAACCGGTCAATGTCTCAGGGCTCGCAAAAATCTTGTCAGCCGGAGCGGATATATAATAGCCTCCTGATGCAGCCATTGATCCCATTGATATGTATACCGGCTTCTTTGTTTCTTTTTGAATTTCAATAATCTTATCATGTATTTCGGCGCTTTCCACTACCCCTCCGCCTGGAGAATTAACCTTTATGACAATCGCCTTTACTGTGCTGTCTTCTTTTACATATTCAAGGTTATCCATGAATCCTTTGTGATTATATCCCGGGCTTGCAAATAAAGAAGCTGCATCTCCAGTATCCTGAATCACACCATTTACATCAAGCACAGCTATCTTTTTCTGTGCATTTCCCTCTTCAATGATTTCTTCCAAAAATGCTTCATTGCTTCCTGCAAACAGTTCATTTACCGAGCTTTCAAAATCTGTAAATGCAAATGCAGTTACAAAGTTCAGCACAACAGAAAAAACAAACAGACCTGCTGCTATTCCAAGTGCAGCCCAACGTTTTCCATTCATTGTGAAATCCTCCTTTGAATTTGCTTTCTCCTTTAACATAACCAGCCCCATATTTGACTGTTTATGATTCCCAGAAAACCTATTTGTCACATATTCTACATACGTATAAACTTTTAAAATGTTTCAAAAAAAGGTAAACTGAACTCAGGCAACCATAATCATAGCAAAATATGAATTATTTGGGAAAGAAAATTATCAAGGACATTTTCCCCCTGAAATTCCACAACCTTTATTACTGTTTGGAGGAATGAATATGCCTGAAAGACGCAATATATACTTTTATCACAAAAAAGATGAAGAAACGATGGAAAAAGTAGCACCGCTTTATAGCCTTGCTGAAGAGCATGCCTTTACAATTGTTAATGACTTCAAACAAGCCAATATCATTGTAAGCATCGGCGGAGACGGAACGTTTTTGCAGGCTGTCCGCAAAACTGGCTATAGAGATGATTGTTTGTATGCCGGTATTTCAACCACGGGAAGCCTGAGCCTGTACTGTGATTTCCATCTCGATGATACAGCCAAGATGGTAGAGGCAATGACAAATGAGCAGGTAGAAGTAAGACGGTATCCCACTATTGATGTTACGGTTGATGACCAGACATCGTTTCAGTGCTTAAATGAATTCAGCATCCGTTCCGCCATAATCAAAACCTTTGTAATCGATGTCTTTATCGATGATTTTCATTTTGAAACGTTCCGCGGGGACGGAATGATTGTTGCCACCCCAACCGGAAGCACAGCCTATAATAAGTCTGTAAATGGAGCTGTTGTTGACCCTCTGCTTCCTTGCATGCAGGTGAGCGAACTCGCTTCACTTAATAATAATCGCTATCGCACTCTCGGATCTTCCTTTATCCTGAGCGGAAACAGAAAGCTGACCCTCAAAGTGGTTCAAGATGGCAACGACCATCCTACAATGGGAATGGACAACGAAGCCCTAAGCATTCAGCATGTAGAAAAGATTGATGTTAAACTCAGCGACAAAATCATTAAAACCGTAAAACTGAAAGACAATTCCTACTGGGAAAAGGTTAAGAGGACATTCTTATAAAAAAAGAGTTTCGCATGAAGGTGCGAAACTCTTTTTTCTATATGCCAATACCTTTTCCGCGCTTTAGTTTTGTTTCCCAATGGACAAAGAGTTTTGTCCTTGAAACAGAGTAAATCGTTAAGGCCAGCCAAATAAACATAAAGGAAAGTAAGTGAAGTTTAGTAAAGTGCTCATGATAAACGAAGATCCCCAGAATCAGCGTAATGGTCGGCGCAATATACTGCAGAAAACCAAGCATGGACATCGGTATCTTTTGTGCCCCTTTGGCAAAGTACAATAGCGGTATTGCTGTGGCTGCGCCTGCCCCTATAAGGAGCAAGTCGGAGCTTAGCGAAACATGCAGGAATGCCTGTTTGCCATCCATGAAAAGCATAATCATATAAATAAATGCAATCGGAGTCACTACAAGTGTCTCAAGCGTTAAACCAACTGCTGAATCTACCTTTATAAGCTTTTTGGCTAGCCCATAAAGGCCAAAGGATAAAGCGAGCACAATGGCTATCCAGGGAAACCGCCCATAGCTGACAGTCAAAATCATAACCCCTGCAAACGCAAATCCGAAAGAGATATATTGCGCAGGTGATAGTTTCTCTTTAAAAACCACCATGCCCAGAATCACACTTACGAGCGGATTAATATAATAGCCAAGACTAGCCTCAATCATCTGATTGGTATTGACCGCCCAAATATACAAAAACCAGTTGGTGCTGATCAAAAGGGAAGCTATTACAAGAGCGTAAAGCTGTTTTCTATTTCTTTTAAAACCTTTTAGCGTTTCAGCAAAAGCATTCCATTTCTTTGAAGCCAGCAAAATCACCAGCATAAAGAAAAACGACCAAAAAATCCTGTTTGCCAAAATCTCATCCGCTTTGACGTGATCCAAAAACTTCCAATAAACAGGGAGAATGCCCCATAAAAAGTAAGCAAACCCTGCGTATAGAGCTCCAGTTTGCACTTCATTATTTTTCATTGCCATTTCCTCAATTCTTTCTAGTATCGAAATATTTATATTATAAATCTGACATAAAAATGTTTGCAATCATTTTTTCCTGCCAAAACGAGAGCCAGGTACCTATACCAATTGGGCAAACTGGTATAGGTGCCTGGCACTTCTACTTATGCTTCGTATACTATTTTTCCGTCAATAACGGTTTTGTTTACTGAAATTGCGGCCATTTGCCCTATGGGCATATTAAAAATATCTTTATTTAATATGGTGAAATCTGCAAGATATCCTTCTTTTATTACACCTCTATCATTTTCATGGGATGCAGCATATGCACTGCCTTTTGTGAATAAGCATACTGCTTCATAAACAGTTAACGCTTCACTTGGATAATAGACTGTATTGTGCGGATCATCTATATTTGTCCTTGTAACGGCCGCATGAATACCAAGAAATGGATTGACCGGCTCAATCGGTGCATCAGAACCTCCTGCACAATGTATCCCTTCTTTCAGAAGTGTCTTCCAGGCGTAACAGTACTCCATATGTTCTTCACCAATGCGGTCAATCACCCATGGAAAATCAGATGCTGTAAATCTTGGCTGGATATCAAGGATTAATGGCAGTTTTTTAGCCCTGTCTATAAGTTCTTTGCGCAATATTTGGGCATGAATCAGCCTGTCTCGTCCCAAGCCTTCCAATGGGTGCTTTTCTATCGCATTTAATGCCATTTCAAATGCCAAATCCCCAATCGTATGGACGGCAACCGGCATTTCATGCTTGCGGGCTTTCTCCACTAATCCATCAAGCTGCTCCTGTGAAAAAATGGCAACTCCTGAAGTGGATGGGTCATCTGCATAAGGATGGCTTAATAAAGCTGTTCTTCCTCCAAGGGCTCCATCGGCGAATATCTTCATTGCCCCAAACTCTATATGGTTACTTCCCTCTAAAAATCCGCCGCCTGCTTCCTTCATTTCATCCGCAACTTCATGATGAACCAGCAGATGTGCACGGAAGGGGAGTCCTTCCTCCTCTATTACCTGCCTGAAAGCATGGTAAGTTTGGCTGAATCCTCCATAATAATTGAGATCCTCAGTATGTCCTCCTGTCAATCCAAGCTTATAGGCATCTTTAATGGCAGCTTGAAGCGCCTTCCTTAAATAGCTTTCTGAGACAGCCGGCATCACATTAAATAAAAGCTCCTGGGCCTGGTCTTTCAAAAGACCATTTAGTTTCCCATATTCATCTTTATCGATTACACCTCCTGGAGGACATTCAGTATCTTCAGTAATATTTGCTTTTTCTAATCCAAGGGAGTTCACTGCAAGGGCATGTCTGCACACACGTTTCAGCATGACAGGATGATTCGGAACAAATTGATCAAGCTCTGAAGCATAGATTGGTTCCGGCTGATCCCACAGATTTTCATTCCAGCCTTCCCCAATGACCCACTCTCCCTTTTCAATGGTCTCTGAAAATTCCTTTACAGCCATAAGAACTTCCTGCTTTGATGTGTGCTTAGATAAGTCGAGCCTTATTAGCCTTTCACCATGCCCAATTAGATGCATATGGCTATCCACAAATCCCGGCAGCATGGTGCTTCCCTGCAGGTCTATCTCTTTTTGAATCTCTTCTTTATATTTGATTCTTAAATCGCTCAAGGCGCCAATTTCAATAATACGGCTGCCTTCTGTAAAAACGGCCTCTATCTGATAACCTTCCTGCTGAAGGGTATAAATCGGGCCCCCATGCCAAAGCGTTCCCATAAATCTTTTCTCCTTTAATATCTAAAAGTTCAACATTTACCATAGTATAACAAAAATACAGGCGGAATTCCCGCCTGCATTTTTCATAGCATTCAGTTTTGCGCTGAAGCAGTTTCCGCTTCTTTTTTCCGTAACTCCACACGCATAATTTTTCCTGAAGTAGTTTTAGGAAGCTCTGATAGAAATTCAATTTTCCGAGGATATTTATAAGGAGCCGTCAGCTCTTTTACATGTTCCTGCAGCTGGGAAACAAGGTTAGGGTCGCTTTGATCTACACCTTCCCTTAATACAACGAATGCTTTAACGATCAATCCTCGCACTTCATCCGGACTTCCCACAACTGCACATTCCGCTACATATGGATGCTTTACAAGCGCATCTTCCACCTCGAAAGGTCCAATGGTATAGCCTGAACTGATAATAATATCATCACCGCGGCCTTCAAACCAGAAATAGCCATCTTCATCTTTCTTAGCTTTATCTCCTGTAATATAGTAATCTCCGCGGAATTGCATAGCTGTTCTTTCCGGATCTTTATAATAATTTTTGAAGAGCGCAGGAGTTTCAACATGGACAGCGATATCTCCTACCTCACCAACAGCACATACCTCACCTTCTTCATTGATAATATCAACTCTATTGCCAGGTGTCGGTTTGCCCATTGAACCTGCTTTTAGCTCCATATCCTTCGTAATGCCGACAAGCAGGGTATTTTCTGTCTGTCCATATCCGTCACGGACATTTACGTTAAAATGCTTTTTGAATGTATCAATCACTTCGCGGTTTAGCGGTTCACCGGCTGAAACAGCACTATGAAGAGCCGGCAGCTTGTATTCATGTATATTCTCAGCCTTTGCCATCAGCCTGTATTCAGTCGGCGTACAGCAAAGAACATTTACCTGATAATCCTCTAACAGCTGCAAATATTTCTTCGGCTCGAACTTTCCATTGTAGACAATTCCCGTAGCACCAGAACCCAAAACAGAAAGGAATGGGCTCCAGATCCACTTTTGCCAGCCGGGACCTGCCGTTGCCCATACTGTATCGCCTTCATTAATGCATAGCCAGTTCGGTGCTGCTGTTTTTAGGTGAGCAAATGCCCAGCCATGTGTATGTACTACACCTTTAGGATTCCCTGTTGTTCCTGATGTATATGAAAGGAACGCCATGTCATCCCGGGAAGTATCAGCCAGCGAAAGTTCATCAGAAGCCTTTTTCATTTCTTCATCCAGCCCGATCCAGCCTTCTGCGTTTCCGCCTATCACGAACTTCGGCAGGGCTGCCGCTTCCTTAATATCTTTAAATTGATCAACATATGGATAATAACTCACAATACCTTTTACATCCCCATGATTAATCCGATATTGCAAATCTTTCGATCGAAGCATTTCTGAACTTGGTATGACGACAATTCCTGCTTTCAATGATGCAATGTAAACCTGATATGCTTCAATCAGTCTTGGAACAATGATCAGAATAACATCTCCTTTATTAAGACCATTTTGCAAGAAAACGTTTCCAATTCTATTTGCATTAAGGATCAGTTCACTGTATGTAATCTCTTTCTTTTCTCCCTGCTCATTTTCCCACTTTATTGCAAGTTTGTCCTTATCTCCGGCAAACCGCTCCATTTCTGATACGAGATTGTATTTCTCCGGTGCAATTAAGTCTTCCCGTTTCATCAAATCTCCCCCTGACAATTTCATTTGCTGGTGTCTGATCCTGGATGAGTAATCTATAGAAATTATTATACTAAATTATTATAAAATTTAAAATTATTTATTTTTTGAAAAATAATTTTTGCACAAAAATAAGGAGCAGGAAAGATTCCTGCTCCTTGTAGCCATATTATTTAATTATCTTTGGAAACCGCCTAATTGCTGTTCAGCCATTTGAACTAAACGCTTAGTGATTTCTCCACCTACAGAACCGTTAGCGCGAGAAGTAGTTTCAGCACCAAGGTTTACACCGAATTCAGTAGCGATTTCGTACTTCATTTGGTCAAGAGCTTGTTGTACTCCAGGAACTAGAAGTTGGTTTGAGCTGTTGTTGTTTGCCATGTGATTTTCACCTCCTTGTGAGTATAGAATGTGTAGAATCACATGGCCATATACACTAATTAATTGGTAATTGTTGTATTATTTTTCGAAGTGAAATTTAACAATTAACCTGCATTTAAATTAAAATAACTCCCCAAAAGACTCTTCATTGCTCGATTGAGGTTTAATAACCATCTTTTCGGTATCCTCAACTGCTTTTGCGATGAGTGGTTCGAAGTCAACAAAGCTTTCAAAGCGGCGGACTTTGTCGCGCTTTGGTTTTGTTTTTGGGGATGATGGAACAAAAACGGTACAGCAATCTTCGAATGGCCTGATGGATATATCGTGGGTATCGATGCTTTGGGCAATCTCGATGATTTCAGATTTATCCATTGTGATAAGCGGCCGCAGAATAGGTGTGGTTGTAACATCATTAATGGCAAACATGCTCTCGAGTGTCTGGCTTGCTACCTGTCCAAGGCTTTCCCCAGTGATGATGGCAAGACCATCATTTTTATTGCGTATTTCATCAGTGATCCGGAGCATTAATCGTCTTGTAGCCGTCATCGTATAATTCGACGGTACCTGCTGATGGATCAGCTGCTGAATCTCTGTAAACGGGACAATATGGAGTACGACGGTTCCAGCAATATTAGAAAGTTTTTCAGTTAAATCAATTACTTTTTGCTTTGCGCGCTCACTTGTGAAAGGCGGGCTGTGAAAATGGACAGCTTCAATTTCTAATCCCCTCTTCATGGACAAATAACCTGCTACCGGGCTGTCAATTCCCCCAGAGAGCATAAGCATGGCTTTTCCGCTCGAACCTGCAGGAAGCCCGCCAGCACCCTGAATGGTTTCGCATGATAAGTAAGCCGCCTCTTCGCGAACTTCAATTTGCAGATTTATATCCGGTTTTTTTACGTTCACTTTTAGACCCGGCACATTCTTCAGCAAGTGTCCGCCAAATTCATGATTGAGTTCGTCAGTATTTAAAGGAAAGCTTTTATCCGCTCTCTTAGCTGTAATTTTGAAAGTCTTTCCTTCTTCAAAATGTTTTAAGAATAATGCCAATGCGGCTGTCTTCATTTCTTCCATATCTTTAGTGGTTTTAACAGCAGGGCTGAAAGACTGAATGCCAAAGATTCCCTTGAGGCGATCAGAAACCTCTCTGCCATCTGCACCATTCAGGACAACATACATTCGGTCTCTTGTAGATTCAATCTTGATCTTGGGAAATTCATTAAGCACATCTAATATGCTTTTTCTTAATTTATCCACAAACTTATTGCGGTTTCTTCCTTTTGTAGAGATTTCTCCATATCTTATAAGTATACGATCATAATTTATCATTATTTCATAACCTCTCTTAGCCTTATAACGGTCTCTTTTACTGCTTCAGCAAAAATCTCTGCCTCTTCCATTGTATTATCATATGATAAGCTGATCCGAACTGCACTTTTCGCGGCTTTTTCAGGGATTCCCATAGCCATCAGGGTGCTGCTGGCAGCAGCTTTCTTTGAAGAGCAGGCACTTGTAGTTGATATATAAATCCCGTGCTCTTCTAAAGCGTGGACAAATACCTCTGCTTTGAATCCTTCTATGGAAAAATTCACAATATGAGGGGCAGAGTTTCTTTCCGGGGTATGGACTGTAATATCCTCGATTTTATTCATTTCCTCAATAATATAGCTTTTAATAGATATAAGGGGGCTTAAATGCCTTTCCATATTATTTAGTGTAAGCCTTAGCGCCTTTGCCATTGCTACAATGCCAGCTACATTTTCTGTGCCGCTTCTCATTTTCCATTCCTGATTGCCACCGGATAATAACGGTGAAAGACGTAGACCATCACGAATGAACAAAACCCCATTTCCTTTTAAACCGTGGAATTTATGAGCTGAAATCGTACACAGATCTACGCTGGCTTGATAAAGATCAAGAGGAACCTTTCCGATTCCCTGAACGTTATCTACATGGAATATCACTCGCGAATGCTTCTTCAGCATCTCTCCAATTTCTTTTATTGGCTGAATGGAACCAATTTCATTATTTACATGCATGACAGAGACTAAAATAGTTTCCTGTGTAATTTCCTTTTCAATGTCTTCAGCATGGATAATACCGTTTTTATCCGGTGAAATGATGGAAATTCGGTAGCCCAATTCCTTCAGCTGCTGTATCGCTTCTTTCACTGAAGCATGTTCCAATCCAGTTGTGATAATATGGCGGCCTCTTTTCCTATGCATTAAAGCCGTTCCTTTTATTGCAAGATTATTGCTCTCTGTCCCTCCTGATGTAAAATACACCTCATTATGTTTTACATTCAGCAGTTGTGCAATTTGCTCACGTGCCTGTTTTAGCAGCCTCTCTGCCTTTCCTCCGAATTCGTGCAGGGAAGACGGATTCCCAAAGTATTCAGAAGAAACCTTTATAAAAGATTCAAGCACCTCTTTATATGGTTTTGTCGTTGCACTGTTATCTAAATAAATCACGGACTTCTCCTTTCCGTTCCGAAAATCCTTTAGCCAACTTTAAATCATATCATAACCACGTAAAATTGGAAATGTAATTGAAGCTTTTGCAGCAGCTATACATCTCTTTACTATTAAAATATTCAAGTTAGTACAGTTTAACCAAATGAATGATTTGCAGCCTCCGTGGAAAGCTGATAATATTGCTCTTTGAATAAAGGACAGATCTGGTTTGTTATTATAAAATACAAAATATTAAGACTTCGTATTTTTTCGACATTTTTTTTAGCACCTGTGCTAATATGAAAAATGTTCTAAACATTAAGATATGGAACCATTTTCAGGAGGATATATATGGAGAATAAAACATTATCATCAAAACAAATTCTCGCCGTCGGACTCATGTTATTTGCTCTATTCTTTGGGGCAGGCAATATGATTTTCCCTCCATTCCTGGGACAATCAGCCGGCACGAATGTATGGACTGCTATTATCGGATTTTTAATTACAGGGGTTGGATTACCGCTATTAGGCATTATTGCTATTGCCAAAAATGGCGATTTACAGACGATTGCAAGCCGTGTACACCCTTTATATGGAATTATATTTACGATTATTATGTACTTAGCCATCGGACCATTTTTCGGAATCCCGCGTACCGGAACCGTTGCTTTTGAAATAGGGATTACTCCGTTCTTGTCTGAAACCGCTTCCAATAGCGCTTATACTTTATTTGCTTATACCATTGTCTTTTTTTGCATTACAGCATGGCTTTCTTTGAATCCATCGAAGTTAGTGGACAGGATCGGCAATATTTTCACGCCTGCACTCCTTATAATCCTTGCTGTTCTGGTAATTAAAAGCATCATTACTCCAATGGGCGAATTAAAAGCACCGATGGGGGCATATGCAGAGGGGCCATTCTTTAAAGGCTTCATTGAAGGCTACCTGACTATGGATACAATTGCAGCATTAGTATTCGGTATTATTGTTATTGGTTCAATACAGGGCATGGGTGTAACAAATAAACATTCACTTATGAAAATATGCATTACTGCCGGACTTATCGCAGCTGCTGGCCTTGCGGCAGTATACTTGTCCCTTGCATATATTGGGGCATCAAGTATGGAAGCTATAGGTCAACTTGATAATGGCGGTGCTGTCCTATCCGCTGCTTCTCAATATCTATTTGGAGATGCGGGAGCATTGATCCTTGGGCTGGCCATTACGGTAGCATGCCTTACAACGTCTGTCGGACTCGTTTCGGCTTGTGCGCAGTACTTTCATAAACTGCTCCCAAAAGTACCTTATAAAACCATTGTCATCATTCTTTCGCTGTTCAGCATGGTGGTTGCAAATATTGGTTTAACTCAGTTGATTCAACTTTCATTGCCAATCTTAATCATTATTTATCCTCTGGCCATCGTGCTGATTCTGCTTTCCTTTATGCACAATGCCTTTAATGGATACTCTGCGGTATATATAGGGGCTTTAATTCCCACAGGTTTAATCAGTTTTGTGGATGGGTTAAAAACTGCTGGAATGGATGTTTCCGCCATCACAGACTTACTGCAATTCCTGCCATTCTTTGCTGAAGGAATCGGCTGGATTGTGCCTGCCATTGCAGGAGCTGTAATAGGTTACTTCCTGGCAATGGCTTTCGGTGAAGCTAAAAAGCCAATTGCTGTAAATGACTAAAGAACAAAGGCGGAAGCGCCTTGATCAGCCCTTAGGGGCTAGGCGCTGGAGCTGGATGAAGATAATTTTACAGCAGAGTTATTCACATCGTTATATTTTATTAATTAGACAGCAAAAAAACCAGATCCAATCGGATCTGGTTTTTTAATGCTCAGTTATCATTTCTTCTATTCTCTTGATCGCACCCGGCTCGACCTCTTCGATTGAAGCTGCAGCCTGCTCCAGTGCTGTTTTATATTCATAGCTTCTGAATGAAGCTTCTGCTTCCATTAACCCTTTATCAATAGATGGATATCTGCTTCTGTATCGATTTCCATACTGAATGACCTTCTCAGCTAAAAGGATCGTCTCAATCATATCACTCACTGAATCAGCAGCCTTATCAACAGTAAGCACTGCAACTTCAAGATATTGCTGGACCGCAGGAATATTCAATGGTTTCTCATCGAGTTTAGCCAGCACATTATCTATGCTTTCTTTCGCATCCTGGATCAAATATTTATATTCCTGGGAAACTCCAGGCACATTGTTTTTAGAGATAAGCCTTATCGTTTCTGCCACTTTTTTGCTTAACTCTTTTACTTTTTCCCTTGCAGACATTTCATCTTTTCTTAAAGCCTGAAGCATTTCCGCAAAGGCTGTCTGCTCATCTGAAATTTCCTCAATGTGTTCCTTGATTTCAGCAAGCTCTTCTCTCAAGACAGTATGGGGAGTACTCCCGCTATTAATTTTATGCTCCAGCACTTCGAATTTTTTGAAGAGCTGGGTTATTTTTTTCTCCAGGTGGATTTGAATTTCCAGATCCTTGTCTGGAACATGATAGCTGTGCCGGATAGCAGTTATCTCTGTCTTAAGCTGATTATTCATATCTTTATTATTATAAAGCATGTTTCTAGTTGCATCATCCTGCTGGCTTAAGTAATGTCTGGCATGTACTTCCTTTTCGAGCAGATCATACAGAAGTTCAATATTATCTTTAATCTCTTCGACTCCTTTTTGAACTTCCTCGATTTGCGCTTTATCAATAGAGCCGGCATATCCAGTTACTTGTTCTTCAAGTCTCTCAATTTCTTTGTCTATTTGCAGGTGATCAAGCAGATAGCCCTGATCCAGCATTTCCTTGTACCCGTCCCTTAACTCGTCCAGCTGGGAAGGGATCTTGGATTGACACTCAACCATAAGGTTTGGAATAGCTTCCATTTTAGCCTGAGAATCCTCAAGAAGCGCTTTAATCACAAGAAGGATTTCACGAGCTTCAAGGTAATTGCCTTTCTCCGTTTTCTCATCAAATTCTTCAAATTTGGACAATGCTTCATCCAGCTGTTCTTCAAGAATCATTTCTGATTTACCGAATGTATGGCGATGTGCAAGCAGAGACTTTTTGCATTGGCGATACATCTCTTTCAATTCTTCAATTTCCGCTCTATTTTTCTCTTCACTGCCTACCAGCTCATTCAATTCACTCAGCAGATTTTTTATGCTTTCTTCAATCTCTGTTAATCTCTTCTCTATTCTCTGCTGGATTTCCTGGGAATTCTTAAAGCGGTATTTATCGATGCTCTCTTCTGCATCAAATAACAATTCCTCCACATCCGGAAGCTGTGATGTTACGATCTCATCCCACTCATTTCTCCAGCGTTCGAACAATTCTTCTGTCTGCCCTGTCATATTAAGCTTTTTAACTCTTGACATCTCATCTAGAACAGGGCGGTCCGTTATGTCCATCTTCCATGTTTCCAGCCTGTCAATTTCCTTATAATGTTTTTTCTTTAAAAAATACCCCGTGAGATATAGGCATAAAAGAATGACTATAACTCCAATTATGTATTCCATTTTAAAGCCCCCTGTTCTGTTCCCGAGCCAATATGTATATGTGAAGTTTTTATTTAAGAAATAACAAATGCCCGCAGGCGTTTGTTCATTTTCACATGTTATTTTCAATGCTTTTATGATACCATGTAAACGACATTTTTTGACTATTTATTTCATATTTTTATGAATTTCTTCTTTTATATCTTTTCTAAATTGCTATTTTCGGAAAATAACTGGAACATCCGTATTTTTTATTGAACTATATGAGCTGTTCAAATACAAACAATTCGCTTTTTATAAAAGATTTCCTTCTTTATTTAAGAGATATGTTAAAAAGAGACTTGAGTACTGTATTTATAAACAGCAGCAGAAAGGAAGCTCTCCATATGCTAAAAGACGGACACATCCACACCCCCTATTGTCCGCACGGGACAAAGGACGCATTAGAAGATTATATTGAAAAAGCAATAAATCTGGGTTTTAAGGAAATTTCATTTACTGAACATGCTCCGCTCCCTGAGGGCTTTGAGGATCCCGCACCTGCTCGTGACAGTGCGATGCGCAAGGAACATCTTGAAAAGTATTTTACTGATATATCAAGAGTGAAAGCTGCTTATCAAGGAAAAATCAGGATTAATGCCGGGCTTGAAGTGGATTACATTGAAGGCTTTGAACAGGACATCTGCAAATTTCTAGATTTGAACGGGAAGTATATGGATGACTCTATTTTATCTGTACACTTTCTAAAGCAGGGGGGCCGCTACGAATGCCTGGACTACAGTCCGGATGTTTTTGCAAAGATGATTGAAGAATACGGTTCAATTGAAGCAGTTTATATGAATTATTTCCGCACCCTGCTTTTATCTATAAAAGCAGATTTGGGGCAATTCAAACCAAGAAGGATTGGGCATATCACCCTGGTTAAAAAGTTCCAAAAAAAATATCCCGCTGGTCGGGAATTTAGAGAAGAAATAAACCAGATACTTGATGAGGTAAAAAAACAAGGCTATGAACTCGACTATAACGGAGCCGGTTTTTCCAAGCCGTTATGCAAAGAGTCCTATCCTCCCGATTGGGCAGCAGAAGCAGCGGCCCAAAAAGGCATTTCACTGATTTATGGGTCCGATGCTCATCAGGCAAAGGAAATGGGACAGGGCCTTGATAGAATGAAACACCTTTAAATGCTTTTAGAGTACAGCAGCATAAGGTTTTCCGGCATGATTGCAGAGGACTCCATCAACCCAATTGAAGATCTCCTTCGTGTATTTGTCTGCGAAATATTTTTCATGAGGAAATACATGCAGAACTTCAGCCATATAATGTGTGTTCAAAAATGGCATGGATAGGAGTCCTTTCAGCTGGACAATCATATAATTGGCTGAATGGATACGAAATTCTTTTGTTTTCATGCCCCTTTCCAGCACCCTGCCAAAATAAAACTTTTCTTTTGCTAAATAAGTGGACATGATTTCCCTTACTACTTGGGAATCTATAGAAATTTCCCGGAGAATCAATCTTGTTAAGTGGCTGTGTTCAAATTGATAAGACATAATGTTTTGAGCAATTTTTTTCAGGCTCAGAGCAGCCCCCTGCTCAAGAAACGAAAAACCCCTCTCGATCTCCTGAATATATCCTTCAAAAAATGCAGTAAAGCAATATTCAAGCAGCCCGTGTTTGTTATCGAAATAGTATGCAATATTCGCCGGGTTCGTCTGCGCTTTGCCTGCAATATCACGGATGGAAGTCCCGGAGAAACCTTTCGTATTAAATAAGGAGATAGCAGCCGACACAATTGCCTCTTTTGAATTTTTTTTCATCTTTCCCGCCTCACTTTCTTTTGTAAAATCTCTGCTCATGCACATATGAGCGAATAATAAATTATGGCTTTATTTAAAAACGGATTTGTTGTGATAATTAAACATTCTTGCTAAAATCATCTTATCCTTTTTAAAGTTCTCGACAATGTCTATCTAATTTCCTGTTCTTCTGCCAGGAAATTCATATATCTTTGAGGAAGTAAGGTGAATTGTGATGTTTAGTGTCGAATCATACAAGGGAACCCGTGAAGAAAATTATCAATTATTGATTAAACAGCTCTCTGCTCTTCTTGAAGGAGAAACAAACAGCATAGCCAATCTAAGCAATGCATCAGCACTTCTTAATCAATTTCTGGAACGTACAAACTGGGTAGGATTTTATTTGATGGAAGAAGGCGAGCTGGTTCTTGGCCCATTTCAGGGTCTGCCGGCATGTGTAAGAATCCCCCTTGGGAAAGGCGTTTGCGGGACAGCTGCCAAGCAAATGGAAACAGTACGTGTTGAAGATGTCCATCAATTCCCTGGCCATATCGCCTGTGACGCAGCTTCGCAGTCTGAAATCGTCATTCCGCTTGTCAAAGAGGGCAATCTTCTTGGTGTGCTGGATATTGATTCTCCAGAAAAAAACCGGTTTGATGAACTTGACCAAAAATACCTTGAAGACTTCTCGGAAGTCCTTGTATCATTCCTTTAACGGAATGGCCAAAAGGAGATGACCGTATTTGAGGCCATCTCCTTTTGGTATTAGACTCCTTCGAGTGCCTGGGAAAGATCATCTCTGATATCTTCCCACGATTCAAGCCCAACTGAAAGTCTCAGCAGCGTATCTTCAATGCCCATCTTTTCACGTGACTCCTTTGGAACCACTGCATGAGTCATCGTAGCAGGGTGCTGAATCAATGTTTCTGCATCTCCAAGGCTCACAGCAATTTTAATTAGATTCAGCCGGTTCATAAATTCCTGAGCAGTCTCTTTATCCCCCTTTAGAGTAAAAGAAATCATCCCGCCAGGTCTCCTCATCTGTTTTTGGGCAATTTCAAAATCTGCATTTTTGCTGTCTCCTGGAAAAAAAACTTTTTCTACCTTTGGGTGCTCCAATAAGCAGGATGCAAGCTGTTCCGCATTGTCACAATGTCTGTCAAGTCTGACTGCAAGTGTTTTCAATCCTCGAAGAAGCAGCCAGGCGTCAAAAGGTGAAATAATGCCTCCAATATCTTTTTGAGTCGTCATGGAGACTTTATCCAAAAATTCTTTAGACCCTATTACGATCCCTGCAACTACGTCACCATGACCCCCGATGTATTTTGTTGCACTATGAATGACAATATCACAGCCCAGCTCGATAGGATTCTGCAAGTATGGCGAACAGAAAGTATTGTCAACTACAACTGGAATTCCCTTCTCTCTCGCTGCTTCTGCAACGATCTTCAAATCCACCAACTTCATTGTTGGATTTATTGGAGTTTCAACATATATACAGGCCGTTTCCGGTTTAATTTCATCAAGCAGCTGCTTCTTTGATTCCATAGCTGAAAAATCATGGCTGATTTTATACTTTTCATCCATCATCTCAAGGAGTCCGAATGTACAGCCATAAACTCCCTGAGAACATAAAATATGATCTCCTGTTTTGGTTAAAGCAAACAGGACAGCTGAAACTGCAGCCATACCAGACCCAAAAGCAAGGGCTGCTTCTCCTTTTTCCAGAGCGGCCATTCTTTCTTCAAGCATCTTAACTGTTGGATTTCCAAGACGGGAATAGATATAGCCTTCTTCCTCACCGGCAAAACGCTTTTCTCCCTGCTGTGCTGTTTCAAATGTAAAAGTTGACGTCTGGAATATTGGCGGTGCGAGGCTCCCCTTGAACCTTTCAGCATCGTATCCTTCATGGATGACCTGCGTCTCGAAGTTAAACCGATGTTTCCTATCCATTCTACCTCTCCCTTTCGCTGCAAGCGCTTACATTATTATCTATAATAAACTTCTCTTTCAGCATATGATAATAGTATATTTTTTGAAAGTATTTTGTTACGGAAAAATATCAATAGAGACTGCCTTTCCATAAGGCAGTCCCTAGATAAATGAATCTGCAGCCGACTCAATGATCACTTTATTTTTCCCTGTATTCTTAGCGGTATATAATGCCCTGTCAGCACGTTTAAACAGCGCAGCATATGAATCTTTTTTCCCCCTGCTCCAATACGAAACACCGCATGAAATGGTTACTTGGGGATCTGTGATTTGACATACCTTTCTGACAAGCCGTTCAGCAATAAGTGATCCCGCCGGCAATGAAACACCGGGCAGGTAAAGTGCCAGCTCCTCTCCTCCCCATCTTGCACCTATATCAGTGCTGCGGATATTGCTGTTTATTAAATTAGCAACTTGAATAATGATTTCATCGCCAACCTGATGTCCGTATGTATCATTTACCAATTTAAAATCATCTATATCAACAAGCATAAATGTTCCTTCATGATCTTCATTCATGGATTGATGAATCCGATCATCCAGATAACTTCGGGAATATAGCTTTGTTAAGTGATCCGTTACAACCATCTTCTCAAGCTCTTCTCTCAGCATTGAATTGGTAAAGGCAAGTGTGGAATGATGAATCAAAGACTGGAGCAGCTTGAATGTTTCAAATGAAAAATGATAAGGAGAACTATGCATGACAAGGGCAAATCCCTTTAATATTCCAGATTGGGTCATTGGAACAGCCATGATGGATTTGTAAAAGCTGGCCATTCCCTCGAACTGTAAAGAAAAATCCCCAATAAAAAGAGACTCTTTCTCCTTGATGATCTTTGTCTTTATATACTGAATATAGATTTCTGCCTCTTTGGTTTGAAAAAATTCAGTGCTGCCCTGGATTATATTCACATCGGCACTATCAGAAGATATCAAAATGAAACCGGCTTCTTCAGCATCAAAGGAATGCATAATCTGATCTGCCATGAAGTTCATGGTTTCTGTCAGGCGCAAATTCGAATTCAGGCGGTGGGATGTTTCGTTAATTAATTGAAGGTCAGCTATCAATCGCTTGGATTGCTGATAAAGCTGCGCATTTTCCAGTGCACTCCCTGCAGTATTGGCCAGAAGCGTGATAAATTCAATTTCATTTTTAGGGAATATGATAGTATTAGGAGCTATGACCTGTAGCACTCCATAAACCCCCTGTTTTCCTTTTAATGGAGCATATAAGACAGAGCGCATTTCCTGCAGGGAATCTTCAAATTGAACAGCCCCTGTGACATATGCCTGCATAGCCGCGATGTTTTCGCTGTCATATTCAAGGTCTCTAATGGGCAAATCCCCATGTTTATTGTTATCCTGGGACAGCAGAAGATAATAGGTAAAAGTGGGGTACATTTCCTGCAAAGTATAAATAATTTCCCCCAGCACCATATCCATATCCATTGAGGAATGGAATTTTTCTGTAACTCGGTAAAGCTGTTTATAGCGTTTTTCTTCAGATGCAATTTTGGCCAGACCGTGAGCTTTATCAAGAAATTGCCCGCATTCTTCGCTAAGCTCCTGATATACTTTTTCTGGATAGGAATGAAAACAGCCTGATTCACCTGTTAAAATCATGCAACCCAGCAGTTGGCCTCTCTTTACAAGAGGAAACATGATTTGTTCTTCCTTAATCTCAGTGCCTAAACTCTGCAACTCTCTTTTTTTGTTAGCCCATCTTTTTAAATCACCTGAAAAAGCAGGTGAAAGCAAAGCATCCGGGTTCGTGGCAGCTTCTGCAAAAAACTCCTGCTTCCATTCATTAAAGACATACAGAGTTATTTCATCAGCTCCGGTAAGGGCTTTAATGGCAGAAAGCATTTCATTCAGTAATTTTTCATAGTGAAAGAAACCGTTCTCCGTATCAATAATGTCAAAAAACCGGCTTTTTAAATTCAGTATGATTTGGCGTTCAAGTGTATCCATCTTTATTATCACCCATCAAATGTCTCAGATCATGAATCTTTAAACCAATAAGGTATATTATAACGGACCAGAATTTATTTTTTCAGCATACATGTGGCTATTTCGTTTCAATTTTTTCCTATATTCATATCTTTTAAAGGTTAGAAGCGGAGCAAGAAAATACACAATAAAATAAAAAAAGCGAAGCCGCCTTCCTTTTAATTAAACAATTCCAATTTTTTCTTTATTATAACATATCTTGCAAATGGACTCTTTATAAGTTTTCTAATTTCATGTGAAATATGACAAAGGACAAAAAATTCACTTGGTATTTAAACAACCATTAAATATGCAGGAGTGAAAAATAAAATCATCTTGACTTTTATCCTTAAAAAATTATATAATACTCCTTGTGTAAAATATTGCAGCCTATGTGAGCACCTTGATGCTCTCATTTTGTTCCTCAACCAGAGTTTTCTGGGGATGGGGTACTGTGTAACCCTCTGCTGCTAGGGCGAAGGTACATGAAAACAA
>NZ_CAXQGS010000007.1:0-53813 GCF_964223445.1 Cytobacillus sp. | reverse complement strand
GTTTGATGTCTTTTAGTTCTAAAATTAAATGGAGCGGTTCATGTTTACCGCCCCACAGGTTAAGTAGTATAGTCACCAATATTGTTTTTTTTGTCTGTTAAAAGTACACAACACATGTTGAGTGTGTGGCGCAGCTTATTTTAAAAGAAGGCAACTAACCCTTAAGGGAGTTGCCTTTTTGTTTGTGGAATGGAAATCCGACTAATTCATTCCCGTTTTTAATGTCTGAGGATACCAAGGCACGAACAAAAACTCGGCCCTATTTTAAGAGCCGAGTTAACAAGAAAATTAGAATATCGATTCAAACTGTTTGGAGTAGAGGCTTGAATAGGCTCCATGTTTTGCAAGCAGTGCATCGTGTGTTCCTTCTTCGACAATACCCTCCTCAGTCAAAACGATAATCCGCTGTGCGTTCCGAATTGTTGAAAGGCGGTGGGCTATGACGAGGGTTGTTCGCCCTTTTGCGAGCAATTCTAGTGAATCCTTAATGATGCTTTCGCTTTCGTTATCAAGTGCACTCGTTGCTTCATCCAAAATGAGGATTGTCGGATTCTTAAGGAATACACGGGCAATGCTTATCCGCTGTTTTTGTCCGCCCGAAAGTCTGACCCCTCGCTGACCAATTTCAGAATTGTAACCGTCTGTCAGCTTCATGATAAATTCATGTGCATTGGCGCACTGGGCCGCAGCGATAATTTCCTCATCACTTGCATGGGGATTCCCGTACCGGATATTTTCCATTACCGTTCCTGAAAACAGGTAAACATCCTGCTGAACGATACCGATGTTTTTTCTTAATGAATAAAGATCGATATCACGGATATCAATTCCGTCCAGCATTATCTTGCCGTCAGTTACATCATAAAAGCGGGGGATAAGAGAGCAGAAAGTCGTTTTTCCTGCACCCGATGGGCCAACCAAGGCAACATATTCTCCCGGTTTTATTTTAAGAGACATATTTTCCAAAACATGATCCAAATGGTCTTCATAACGGAATTGAACATGCCTGAATTCAATTTCACCAAGGACTTTCTTGAGACTCACGGCATTAGGTTTGCTTTCAATTGCGGGCTTTAGATTCATAATTTCCATAAAGCGCTGAAAGCCGGTAATTCCTTCCTGGAGTTGCGTGCTCATATGCACCATTTTTTGAATCGGTTCCAGCATAAAATTTATATACAGCAAAAAAGTAATTAAATCTGCTAAATCAAGTGTGTTTTTTACAATACTGGCACTGCCGAAAATAATAACTGCAATTGTAATCAGCTGGATAAATGTTTGTACCCCATTGTAAAAAATCGCTTCTGCTTTATAGAAGGCTATCCTGCTTTCAAGGAAGAGGTTATTTTCACGAGCGAATTTTTTAATTTCCACCTTTTCATTGGTGAACGATTTTACAACGCGGATGCCAGCCAGACTATCCTCTACCTGAGCGTTTACGTCGGCAATCCTTTCTTTGTTCTTTCTTAATGCCCTGTTTTCAATCTTATTGAGCTGAAAAATAAATAAACCCAGGAACGGCAAAAAGCAAAATACAATAATCGTCAGGGGGGCATTGATTAAGAATAAGATGACAAACGCGCCGATTAAGCGAACCAGGTATTTTAGATAATCTTCTGGTGCATGATGGTATAGCTCGGAAAGCATCAATAGGTCGTTCGTAATCCTCGACATGAGCTTGCCGATTTTTTCTTTATCGTAAAAACTGAAAGAAAGTTTTTGCATGTGCTCAAACAGTTCGCCGCGCAGGGCGCTTTCCATGCGAGCGCCTAATTCATGTCCTTTAAAGTCAACAAAGTAATTCGCAAGATTTTGGATTGCGGTTAGAACAAGCATCAGCCCGCCAATCCAAAACACTTTTTTTAATGCGATTGACAGGTTCCCTTCCAGGACATCCTTTGTAATATACCTTACGAGAAGTGGAAACAACAGAGACAAGGCGGAGACGATAAAGGCACATGCCAATACGGACAATAACAATTTCCGATAAGGCTTATAATAAGAGAAAAATTTTTTGACAGAAAAATCCATGAGTTACCCCTTTATGTGTTATTTAAATAAACACATATAAGGGAGTACACCGTTACAATTAAAGAAGTGTTTCCCCCTTATATGTCTGTACGGTTTTGTTCACGATGTTTCTCATTGAAATTCCTCCTTAATCATTGATAAGAAAAGTATAATCTAATTGTATTAAATGTGTACAGAATATTCGTAAAATTAACGCGCCTAAAACATGAGTGGAAGATAGACCCGCAATATTTCCGCTACCTGAGACCTGAAACACTGTTTGGCTCAAAATTTGAAGCGTATTTAAATCAAAAGCCGCAGGCAAAACAGCTGCGGGAGGAAGATTTTAACCTTGACTGACTAAACGCTAAAGAGCCGCTGATAAAAACTAGGAAAAAATATCTAATGTGGAACCTCTGCAGGCAGTTTGATAAAAAGTGCCCAACCATGGTATAAGTGTAAAAGAAGCAGAGACACGCTGCTTTTTAATTTTGGGATATGGGTTAGTATGGTATCCCATAATGAGAGGATTGGAATAAAAAGATGAAAGAAAATTTTTGGCGTGAGTTACCGCGGCCATTTTTTATACTGGCACCCATGGAAGAGGTGACAGATGTTGTTTTCCGCCATGTGGTGAGTGAAGCAGCAAGACCTGATGTGTTTTTTACTGAGTTTACAAACTCAGATAGTTATTGTCACCCTGAGGGAATCAATAGTGTGCGAGGGCGTTTGACTTTTACAGAGGATGAACAGCCGATTGTCGCCCATATATGGGGGGATAAGCCTGAATATTTCCGGCAAATGAGTATTGGTGTGGCGGAGATGGGCTTTAAGGGATTGGATATTAATATGGGCTGTCCTGTCCCCAATGTGGCACAGCACGGGAAGGGAAGCGGCTTGATCCGCCGTCCCGAACTGGCAGCAGAACTAATACAGGCAGCCAAAGCAGGAGGTTTGCCGGTAAGTGTAAAGACAAGGCTTGGCTTCACGGAGGTAGACGAATGGAAGGTCTGGCTGAAACACATTTTGGAGCAGGACATTGCTAACCTATCCATTCATCTGCGGACACGGGACGAAATGAGCAAAGTGCCGGCGCATTGGGAGCTGATTCCGGAGATTAAGGAACTTCGTGACCAGGTTGCACCGGATACACTTTTGACGATCAATGGAGATATTCCTGATCGTCAAAAGGGCTTGGAGCTTGCCGAGAAATACGGGATTGATGGAGTCATGATTGGGCGCGGCATATTCCATAATCCATTTGCCTTTGAAATGGAGAAGAAGGATCATACTAGTGAGGAATTGCTGGACCTCTTAAGATTGCATATGGATCTCCATGATCAATATTCACATTTAGAGCTGCGGCCGTTCACGGCTCTTCACCGCTTCTTCAAGATCTATGTCAAAGGATTCCCAGGGGCAAGTGCACTAAGAAATCATTTGATGAACACAAGGTCAACAAATGAAGTACGTGAATTGCTTAATGCTTTCGCTTTACAGAACCTTGAAAATAATAATTGAATTCTTAAGGGGGATGGGCTAGCGGTCTATCCTCCTTTTATAAAAATAAATTTTGGCTTTCTTCACAAGTTTTTTGCTTTTTGTATTATATTTACTGAGTTGATTGTAGCGGAAGGTACGGGATCCTCGAAAATGCATTCGCATTTTCTTCGTGCGGTGTTTACTCAAGGGAGCTTATTCAATGTCCAGCGGGAGTAGCGGGACAGGTGAGACCCCACAGACGCGCAGCGTCGAGGAGGCTTACCGCCCGCCCCGCGGTTCGCTGAGCAGCCTGGAGCTGAAATCAACGGACAGCATTGCTAAGCGAAAACAACAATATATAGGAAAAGAATTAAAATATTAAACTTGAGGTACGAGGATGAAAGCTTTTTTATTATGCACATTCATGGTATTTTCTTTTGCACTTATAACAGGCTGTCAATCAGCTGAAACAATGGTTCTCTTGGATGAAGAAATACGTGAAATCAAAGTTTCAAAATCAGAGGGTTTAGGCGGAATAAATGAAGAAAGTTTTATTTCTTTCAAGGACAGAAAATCGATCGCTGTATTCGAAAAAGCAATAACAACTGCTGTAAAACAGTCAGGGAAGGCCGATATCAGTAAACCTGAGTATGATATAGCAGTAGAATACAAAGGAGATCTTCCTTCTCACGGCATTCATTTATGGCTCGGTGAGGATAATGAAAAGAGCGCATTCATGTATATTACCAATGAAGATATTTACCAGACTTCACCGCAAATGACAAAGAAACTAAGAAGCCTAATCCTCTCAGACTAACTCCCTCCAAGGCTTTCCTGCCTTAATTTGGAATATTATCCCATATGGTTAACTATCCGAAAAAGGGGTATATAATCACTAAACCAAAAGGAGGTGGCCAAAAATGGAAGTAGAAGTTTTGTGTAACGTGGAAAACTGTAAGTACTGGGCTGAAGGTGATAAATGTGTAGCTGACTCTATTTATGTGATTGGCCAGAATGGCCGAGAAGCGGATGAAATAGAGGAAACAGCCTGTAAAACGTTTGAGCCAGATGCATAAGCATGAGAAAGCCTGACCGCCGGAGGATGAAAAATCCCGGCTGTCAGGTTTTTTTACATACAAAAAGATGCCCACTATGTTTTACAAGAAAGGGTATAATAAAGGAAAATGACTATAAAACCATGAAGGCAAGGAAGGAGTTATGATGACAATTAGCAATGAAATCGGATGGAATTTTGATAATAGCTATGCGCGGCTTCCGCAGACATTCTTCTCAAAAATGAAGCCTAACCCTGTACAATCCCCTGAGCTGGTAATCT
The DNA here is from genome assembly GCF_964223445.1 of Cytobacillus sp. Lineage (NCBI taxonomy): Bacteria > Bacillati > Bacillota > Bacilli > Caryophanales > Bacillaceae > Cytobacillus > Cytobacillus sp. Next base: position 48,985 of record NZ_CAXQGS010000007.1, on the reverse strand, counting down.
TTAACGGGGAACTGGCGAAATCTCTGGGGTTAAATATGGATGCATTGACAAGTGAAACAGGCATTGAGGTCCTTTCAGGCTCTCAAGTTCCAGAAGACGCTGAACCACTTGCTCAAGCTTATGCAGGACATCAGTTTGGACATTTTAATATGCTTGGGGATGGCCGGGCAATGCTGATTGGCGAGCAGATAACACCAGAGGATAAAAGGGTCGACATTCAGCTGAAGGGCTCCGGCAGAACGCCATTTTCGCGCGGCGGAGATGGGCGGGCGGCTCTGGGCCCTATGCTCCGGGAGTACATTATCAGTGAAGCCATGCATGCACTGGGAATTCCCACGACCCGCAGTCTGGCGGTTGTAACAACAGGGGAAGCCATTATCCGGGAGACTATGCTTCCGGGTGCGATCCTGATAAGAGTTGCGGATAGCCATATACGGGTGGGGACTTTTCAATATGCGGCGAATTGGCGGCCTGTTGGGGAGCTTAGAACCCTGGCATATTACACAATTGAGCGTCATTATCCTGAAATCAAAGAAGATGACAATCCTTACCTGGCTCTCCTAAAGAAAGTGATCCAGCGTCAGGCTGCGCTCATTGCAAAATGGCAGCACATAGGCTTCATCCATGGAGTCATGAACACCGACAACATGGCAATCAGCGGAGAAACGATTGATTATGGTCCGTGCGCCTTTATGGATAAGTATGATCTGGCAACTGTCTTCAGTTCCATTGACAGGGAAGGCCGTTATGCTTATGGAAATCAGCCTTATATTGGCGGCTGGAATCTGGCGAGATTTGCGGAAACCCTTTTGCCTCTGCTGCATGAAGATGAAGAGGAAGCTGTTAAAATAGCTCAGGGCGCCATTTCAGAATACAATAAAATGTATCAGGACTATTGGCTTGCCGGCATGAGGGCAAAGCTTGGGATCTTTAATGAAGAAGCAGAAGATGAAGCCCTTTTTACCGGACTTCTAAAGATTATGCAAAAGTCTGAAGCCGATTATACGAACACATTCCGTGCCTTAACGCTGGGCGATCTTGAGAACACTGTGTTAGGTAATGATCAGGAATTTGCCGGCTGGCATGGTCAATGGCAGGAAAGGCTGACCAGGCAGAAGGAATCGAAAGAAGAAGTAAATGAATTAATGAGAACCAGCAACCCGGCCGTCATCCCGCGAAACCACCGGGTGGAAGAAGCTCTGGAAGCAGCTGTTAACAATGGAGATTACAGCGTGATGAAAAAGCTTCTTGCAGTGCTGGAGAATCCTTATTCTTATAGGGAAGATCAGGAAGAATACTGCAAACTTCCAGAGCCAACCGGCGCACCCTATCGAACATTTTGCGGAACTTAATAAATGGGCAAAGCCTGACCCATTATCGGGTCAGGCATTTTTTATTATGCAGGAATTTTCATTTTAGAAAAGAATACTATCTATGATTAAAAAAAGGAGGGAATTTCCATGTTAAATCAATTATGTGTTATTACAATCAAAGTAACGGATTTGAAAAGTGCGGTGAATTTTTACACTGAGGTTTTAGACTTCAAAGTATCGAAACATTATGGAGATAAAATTGTCAGTCTTGTACATAATGATGTGCCGGTTGTTCTGGAAGAAAGCGCAGATGAAAAAACGGGATCAAACGTATTGCCTGGAATCCTCTCAAAGAATATCGAAAGTGATTTTAGCAGAATGAGAGAAGCTGGTGTGAAAATGCTTTTTGAAAATCCTCAGCCTTGTCCTCCTGGCCGTTACTTCATTATTGAGGATCCTTCAGGAAATCAAATTGAAATAGTTGAGTTCACTAATTGATAGAAGAGTCTAATGGCAGGAGAAGTTAGTGCTTATTGTTGACATCAGGTTATCAGAGTGTTACTTTTAAGACAGAACATACATTCTGTTTGGTGGTTAACTTGAACATACAAATTAAAGAAATCATATCAAAAAGTATCTTAACACCTGCCAAAGGTGCAATAGACAACTTTACTCATTCATTGAACCCCTATGCGGGCTGTGCTTTTGGCTGTAAATATTGCTACGTAAGGGAGCTCCCTGTTTCCATTTTCCGTGAAGAGGAATGGGGTGCGTGGATTGATATAAAATCAAATGCGGCCGAGCTTTTGGAGAAAGAATTGGCTAAAGCTAAAAAAAGCGGAAAAGTTGCTTTATTTATGTCCTCTTCCACTGATCCTTACCAGCCGATTGAATATACCTCAAAACTGACCAGAAGTTTATTGGAAGTTATGCTTGAAAATCAGCCTGACTTTTTACATGTACAAACCCGTTCGCCATTGGTAAAGAGGGATATCGATTTATTCCAGCAATTCAGAGAAAGAATCAGAATTTCTATGACAATCGAGACAGACAAAGAAGAAGTCAGAAAAGCATTTGCACCAGCGGCACCTCCCATCCCGGCAAGAATGGCTGCACTAAAAGACATAAAAGATGCAGGAATTATAACTCAGGCAACACTGGCCCCGTTACTTCCATGCTCGAGGGAATTTCCTGCAAAACTTAAATCTATTGCAAACCGTGTGACGATTGACGATTTTTGGATGGGGGATGGAAGCGGAGGAAGAAGGACCGAAAGACTGGGAATCCGCAAGATTTTTGATGAGCTTGGTTTGGAGAAATGGTATAATCCGTCTGCATATAAAGTGGTTCTTAAAATGCTGGAGCAGGAATTTCAAGGTGCACCCATTCAATTAGGTGTATCCAAGACGGGGTTCAGCCCTGATGGCAAATAGCTGACTAAAGGATATATGAGGTATTATTATGGATCTATTAAGTTCACAGTACGTAAGAGGCATTAGGCTTAAAAGAGAAGATATTCCATCCTTCAATCAGTATCCCTTCAGCCTTCCCAGCTTGAAAACCATGGATGAGATGCCTTTCCACCCGAAAGTAACCTTTCTGATCGGCGAGAATGGAATGGGAAAGTCGACACTGATGGAGGCCGTAGCGGTAGCTTTAGGATTTAATGCTGAAGGGGGATCTTTCAATTTTAATTTTTCAACCTTCGATTCGCATTCTGTGCTGGGAGATTATCTCAAGGTGATAAAAGGCATAGATAGACCGTCTGATGGCTTTTTCCTAAGGGCGGAGAGTTTCTATAATGTCGCTTCCAATATTGAGGAAATGGACAGGGGAGGCAGCGCACCAAAAGTAATCGACTCCTTTGGAGGCCGTTCTTTACATGAGCAATCTCATGGAGAAGCGTTTTTCTCCACATTTCTTCACCGGTTTCGCGGCAATGGAATCTACATCCTTGACGAGCCGGAGGCAGCACTCTCTCCTTTGCGGCAAATGTCCATGCTGACAAGAATTCATGATTTAGTCAGGGAACACTCACAATTTATTATAGCCACACATTCTCCGATCATTATGGCCTATCCGGACGCAGTAATATATGAATTCAGCGAGGAAGGCATTTCAGAAAAGAAGCTGGAGGAAACGAATCATTACCGCATCATGAAACAATTCTTTGATGATAAGAAAAGAATGCTTCACCATTTGCTGGATGAATAAAAAATGGAGGCCGAATGCCTCCATTTTGTCTATGTATCTTATTCACTTTCGTGGCTGAACATCCAGTTTATACCGAATTTATCGGTTAACTGGCCGAAGCTCTTGCTCCAGAATGTTTCCTGCAGCTCCATGGTTACTTTGCCACCCTCCTGCAGATTGTTAAAATACTTTCTCAGGTCATCCAGGTCATTAATGACAACTGCGAGATTAATGTTATTTCCTACTGTAAATGGCATACCTGGAAAAGTATCTGAAAACATTACATTACTGCCGCAAATGTTAAGGCTTGAATGCATGACCAAATTCTTTGCTTCCTCTGGAAGAGGATATTCAGGGTTTTGCGGTGATTCACCAAAAGTTGAAATCTCAGGCATTTCCAGTTCAAAAGCCTTTACATAAAATTCAATTGCTTCACGAGTATTTCCTTCAAAATTAAGATAGGCATTAACAGCCATTCCTTTCACTCCTTCCTAATACAATTCCATTATAGACAAAATATTCTAAAATTAATATAGTTCAAAAGTCAAAATCAGAACATCTTTATAATTCTTGAAGTGCTTGTTCTATATTACTGAAGCCTCTTCGGTCAATGCTATCAGGTTCATCCGATTCAATTGTCCACTCATTTTCTGCAGGAGTTAATCCTCCATTACCATCTTTAATGAATGGACTATGTACGTGATAAGTTTTCCCTGCCTTTTTCACCGTGTATCCTATATAGTAATTATGATCCTGGCCTTCTTCCTCGAAAATACCAATATCATCGATTTCATATTTGTCTAAATATGACTGAAATGGCTCCTGCAATGCACTGATAATTTGCTCTCTTGGTAAAAACTCCATTATGCTTGCTCCCTTCCGATTATCTATCCCTTAATATGGCTTTTTTTGGAGGGATTAAACATTGAACTGTGAAAAGAGTACTCCGCATCAGCGAAGTACTCTGCTCCTTAACTTAAATCTAAGTTTTCCGAGAAGCTCCATAAGTTCTTCATATTCTTCCCGCTCAATGCTGCAAGCCTGAATAGCCTCTCCGGCTTTCTGCGTGATAACCTCTTTTTCCTTGCGTGCTTTTTCCTCAAGGAAGATATACACCTTGCGTTCATCAGCTTTGGAACGCTCTTTTCGAAGCCATCCATTAGAAATCATTCTGGAAATCATAGGGGTGAGTGTCCCCGTGCCAAGATTTAGTCTTTCTCCAAGCTCCTTTGCTGTCAGTCCATCCTTTTCCCAAAGTGCCAGAAGAACCAGATACTGCGGATAGGTTAAGCCAAATGGCTGAAGGGCACTTGTATACAGTTTTGTAAATTCGCCTGCTGTTTCATAAACAGCAAAACACAGCTGTTTATCCAGTGTATAAAAATCTTTCACATCATCACCTGATTCCAGAATTACAATAACTTCGTCAAATCATCCTCGATTTTTCCTGGTTCAGTTGTAGGTGCATACCGTTCTACAACCTGGCCATTGCGGTCCACGAGGAATTTAGTAAAGTTCCACTTAATGTTTTTAGACAGAATTCCCTTTTTCTGTTCTTTTAGGTAAGCAAATAATGGGTCAGTATTGTCACCATTTACATCAATTTTTGCGAAAATCGGGAAAGACACACCATAATTAAGCTGGCAGAACTCAGTTGTTTCCTCAATATTATCGAATTCCTGGTTATTGAACTGATCACAAGGAAACCCAAGAATTTCAACGCCGCTGTCTTTATACTTTTCATAAAGCTCCTGAAGTCCTTTGAATTGTGGCGTTAACCCGCATTTGCTGGCTGTGTTTACAATAATTAGAGGCTTTCCTTCATATTCTTTCAGAGATTTCAATTCACCATTCGTTTTTTTGACTTCAAAATCATAAACTGTTGTCATAAGAATCCCTCCTATTTTAAATCGTGTGCGATTTAATCTTAAGCGATCTAAAGTCTTTTTGCAAACAAATCAGCTTTTTATGAAACTACCATTAAAGTTCATTCGTAGAAAGATAGATTTCTAATTCATTTACAAAGGGTGATCAGGATGTTGGACGAACTGCGGGAAGCGATTGAGAAACTCCCTGAGAGGGGAGCGAAGAGCTATTTATTCCACATATTACTTCGGGTCCACTTATTGAAAAACAGCGTTGATTCCCAGGAAGATATCATTGAACTGCTCAATAATATCCAAAAAAAGATAATCTTTTATTCCCAAGAGAGGAAATTGGAACGGGAATATGAAACATACCACATTGTGTGCGGAGAATCACCGGCAGGCGCTTTAAAGGTTGGGCTTAATAAAGAAAATAAGGTCATTGGTTTTCCTGACTTCTTTAGCAATGGACCTCTCTGGAGGCTGCATGAAGAGGAGGGGAGAAAAAAGCGATTAGAATGGCTGATGGATCATATTAATATGCATGAAGATTATCTGGAAAAGGAATATGAAAGAAAAATAGCCAAAGCACTTGAGGAGATCGATGAAATTCCAGCGGGAAAACCGATCGTGATCTGGACAGCTGACAATGCAGATGAACAAACCGGTTTGCGGTATTTCCTTCACTTATTAAGAAACAAAGAAAATATTGTGCATGTTATTAATACTGCTCGGTCATATAAGGAGCTTTTTCCTGCGAAAAAGAAACAATACATTTTAAGGCACTCAGGTGAAGCAGCTCCAGAAAAACTGAAGATCATATTAGAAAAAAAAATGGGAAGCCCTTTATCTGCAGAAGAAAGAAATAGGTTTGTATCTGATTGGCAGTCCCTCTCCAAAACAAAGGAATTATTGCGCATATGGAAAGATAATGAAATACATAGTGTACGAGAGAGTTATTTTGATGAAAATATCATCGAATCAGCCAAAAAGCTCCATAAAAGCAATAAAGGTTTTATAAAATCAGCCAGATTAATTGGGGAAGTGATAGGGCATCTGGATGAGCCAATTGGTGATGGCTTTGCCGAGTATAGAGTAAGATCCTTAATTTATAACGGAATATTTGCCATAAAAGGAATTCCGAAAAGTATGAGGTTTTATAGCATTAAGCTAAAAGAACTAAAAGCTAAATGCGGAGACCGTCCGTCATCAGTTGATTAGCAGAAACTGTGGTATATGATTTAGCTGAAACCTAATGTTTGCAGGAAGGACCAGAAAAAATAGCATTTTCCTTGTTATATGGATTAACCGCTTACAAATTAGCGTTTGTCTCACCGCACATATTACTATAAAATCATAGTTAGATACATAATGGGGTGAACATGATTGAATTATAAACGTATTAAACCACGCAAAATATATGAAGAAGTGGCTGAAGCCATTATGGATATGATAAAAGCTGGTGATCTGAAGCCGGGTGATAAGCTCGATTCTGTTCAGCAGCTGGCTGAGAATTTTCAGGTTGGGCGTTCGGCGGTTCGGGAGGCACTGAGTGCACTGCGGGCTATGGGCCTGGTTGAAATGCATCAGGGGGAAGGTACCTATGTCCGTGAATTCAATTCAAATATGCTTAAGCTGCCAGTGCAAATTGCCGTCTTAATGAAAAAGGACGATGTGAAGAATTTGCTTGAAGTTCGCAGGATTCTTGAAGTAGGAGCTGTTGAAGCCGCAGCGTCAAGACGGACGGCAGAGCAACTTTCTGAAATTAAAGAAGCACTGGAGAAAATGAAAAATGCTAATGATGAAGAATTAGGAGAAGAAGCTGACTTTCGTTTTCATATGGCCATCGCAAGAGCATCCCAAAATGATTTGCTGATCAGCCTCATGAACAATGTTTCAGAAATGATGTTCACAACTATGCGTGAAACCCGCAGGCTATGGCTTTATTCGGAAAAATCTACACTTGGCCGGCTGACCCTTGAGCATGCCAGCATTTATGAGGCAATTGAACAAAGGGATGGTGCAAGAGCACAAAAACTATTGCTTCAGCATCTTCAAAGTGTGGAAGATGTATTAATGGAATACTTTCAGGAAATTGAAATGTAATAGGACTACCCAATCGTAATTCCTACGATTGTGTTTAATTCTGCAAATTTTTCGAAAAATTCTATTGAGATATGAAAGCGTTTTATTTATACTGTTTAATATACTAAAGTCATCAGATGACCTGTTAATAGGATTAATTCCATCCAGGAAGTATTCCTTCATCATGAAAGGGGAAGAGAAATTTGAGTATTGGTTTATTAGCTTTAATTGCTACATTGCCTATTGTTTCTGTCTTTCTATTTTTGGTTATTTTACGCTGGCCAGCTAAGAGGGCTATGCCGGTTTCTCTGATTCTGACCATCCTTATGGCTATGTTCATATGGAAAGTTCCGGGAAACCAAATAGCTGCAGCAAGTGCGAAAGGGATTGTCACGGCGCTTGAAGTGGGAGTGATTGTATTTGGTGCCATCCTGCTGCTGAACACACTGAAAGTAAGTGGTGCTATTTTTACCATTCGTAAAGGCTTTATGAGCATCTCCCCTGACCGCCGTGTCCAAACAATTATCGTTTGCTGGCTATTCGGATCTTTCCTGGAAGGGGCAGCTGGCTGGGGGGCTCCAGCCACTATAGTTGGTCCTCTTTTAGTTGCGATTGGCTTTCCAGCAATGGGTGCAGTTATGGTCGCGCTTATTCTGCAATCCACACCCGTTTCCTATGGGGCTGTAGGAACACCGATATTAATCGGGGTCCATTCAGGGTTGAAGGATTCGCCTCTTGTTCAAAGCTATATTGCAGAGCAAGGCACGACATTTGATGCCTACATAAATGCAATCGGAGGACAGGTTGCCCTGATTCATGGTGTCATCGGCATATTTATTCCATTATTTATGGTAACAATGCTGACTTACTTCTTCGGAAAAAATAAATCAATTGCAGAAGGGCTGGCCATATGGAAGTTTGCCGTTTTTGCAGGTTTGGCATTTACAGTCCCATATGCTTTAGTTGCCAATTTACTGGGTCCTGAATTTCCATCTTTGATTGGCGGTTTAATCGGCCTGGCGATTGTGGTGCCAGCCGCTAAAAAAGGATTATTTACCCCTGTAAAAGCATGGGACTTCGAAGAAAAAAGCCATTGGAATCCTTCATGGACGGGCTCCCTTGATGTGGACGCGGCAGACAAACCAAAGAAACAAGTATCATTTCTGGCTGCCTGGCTGCCATACCTGCTGGTGGCTGTTCTATTAGTTTTAACACGTGTGCAATACTTGCCTTTCTCGGCCTGGCTTCAAGCCTTTGTCCTGAAATTTGAGAGCGTTTTCGGGACGGCTATAACAATTGAATCCAAGCCGCTAAATCTTCCTGGTGTCATTTTTATTGTAGTATCCTTGCTTTCAATCTTTATTTTTAAAATGAATGTGAGAGATTACGGACAGGCAGTAAAAGACTCTTTTAAAACGATTGTCAGTGCAATGGCTGCTCTGGTATTTGCGGTCCCAATGGTCCAGGTATTTATCAACTCAGGAATCAATGCAGCCGATTTTACTAGCATGCCACTGGCATTGGCAGAGGGGATTTCCAATATATTTGGGAGCTATTGGCCACTTGCGGCGCCAACAATCGGTGCGATTGGAGCATTTGCTGCAGGAAGCAATACAGTAAGCAACATGATGTTCTCTTTGTTTCAATTCGGAGTAGCTGATAATATCCTTGCTTCTCCCGCCACCATTGTTGCCTTGCAGGCTGTCGGCGGAGCAGCAGGTAACATGATTTGTGTCCATAATGTTGTTGCTGCTTCATCTTCTGCCGGTTTAATAGGAAGGGAAGGAAGCTTAATACGAAAAACGCTTATCCCAATGACTTTCTATGTTATTTTTGCAGGCGGAATCGGGTATGTGGCCATCAATGGAATTGGCATGAATATTGGAACGCTTATCCTGGCCGCAGTGGCAGTATTCATTGCAGTTTTTATTGCTAAAGGCCAGGAACAGAACAGAATGGAAGATAAAAGGCTGAAAAAGTCAGCATAATGGTGCAAGCTCCATTGAGGGGCTTGCTATATTACACTAAAGTCATCTGATGACCTGTTGACTGTGCGGGTATCTGGGCTTAAACTTAGTTAAGACCCAGAATGAATATATTTACTTGAAGAAAGTAAAGGTGAGATCTATGAAAGTATCATTATTTGTAACCTGTTTAATAGATATTTTTCAGACGGATGTAGGAATGGATACTTTAGAACTACTGGAAAAGCTGGGCTGCGAAGTAGATTTTCCAGAAAAGCAGACATGCTGCGGGCAGCCTGCCTATAATAGCGGATATGTGGATAAGGCGAAAGAATCCATGAAGCATATGATTTCTGTTTTCGAACATTCAGATTATGTTGTAACTCCTTCGGGATCATGTGGAACTATGTTCAGAGAGTATCCGCACGTTTTTAAAGGAGACCCAGTGTGGGAGCCGCGCGCCAAAAAATTAGCTGAAAAAACGTATGAACTGACACAGTTTATCGTGGCTGTTTTAGGAGTGGAGGACGTAGGGGCAAAGCTGAATGGAATAGCGACCTACCACACTTCTTGTCATATGACGAGATTATTAGGAGTAAAGGAAGCCCCAATGAAGCTGTTAAGCAATGTAGAAGGTCTTGAGATGAAGCCGCTCGCACACAACTATAATTGCTGTGGCTTTGGCGGCACTTTCTCGGTAAAGATGGGGGAAATCTCAGAGCAGATGGTAGATGAAAAGGTTCAGAGTGTTGAAGATTGCGGAGCTGAAATTCTAATAGGAGCCGACTGCGGATGCCTGATGAATATTGGAGGACGGATAGACAGAAAAGGGAAGCCGATTAAGGTGATGCATATTGCTTCTGTATTAAATAGCAGATAGGAAAAGAGGGAAACACATATGGCTATGAAAATAGGGGAAAAACCTTTTAAAGAGCGTGTCAAAGACGGGATAGGCGATGTTTTTATGCGCGGTGCTGTTTCCTCTGCACAGGGGCGTTTTCGCAGCGGAAGGCTGAACGCAGCTGAAGAATTAGGAAATTGGGAGGAATGGCGCAAGCTGGGTGAAGAGATTCGGACCCATACCATTGAGAATCTGGATTATTATCTGGAACTCATGAGCGAAAATGTCTCTAAGCGAGGGGGATATGTTTTTTTCGCTGAAACAGCTGAAGAGGCAAATGAGTATATTACCAATGTAGTTAAAAAGAAAAATGGTAAAAAGGTTGTCAAATCCAAGTCGATGGTGACAGAAGAAATTAATATGAACGAAGCGCTTGAAAATGCTGGCTGTGAAGTCATTGAAAGCGACCTTGGCGAGTGGATTCTGCAAGTGGACGATCATGATCCACCGTCCCATATCGTTACACCTGCCCTTCATAAAAATAAAGAACAGATTCGCGATGTTTTTAGGGATAAATTAGGCTATGACAAAACCGAGAAGCCTGAAGAGCTTGCATTTTTTGCAAGAGAAAAACTGCGGGAAGAGTTTCTTCAGGCGGATATTGGCATTACGGGATGCAATTTTGCCATTGCCGAATCCGGAACGATTTCCCTGGTGACAAATGAAGGAAATGCGCGGATGGTGACAACCATTCCAAAAACGCAAATTACTGTAATGGGAATGGAGCGGATTGTGCCTACCTGGGAAGAGATGGAAGTTCTGGTAAGCCTGCTGACCCGCGCAGCAGTCGGGCAGAAATTAACGAGTTATATAACTGCATTAACTGGTCCAAAGCAAGAGGGAGAAATAGATGGTCCAGAAGAATTCCATCTTGTTATTGTGGATAATGGCCGTTCAAAAATTTTAGGAACAGCATTCCAGTCCATCCTTCACTGCATCCGCTGTGCAGCCTGCATTAATGTCTGTCCAGTCTATCGCCATGTCGGCGGTCACTCCTATGGATCTATCTATCCGGGGCCAGTAGGAGCGGTATTGACTCCTCTTCTTGGCGGCTATGATGAATATAAAGAACTGCCATATGCTTCAACGCTGTGTGCAGCATGTACGGAAGCTTGTCCGGTAAAAATTCCATTACACGAGCATTTGCTCCGCCACCGCCAGGAGATTGTTGAAAAAGAAGGCAGAGCACCGGTGTTTGAAAACTTATCCATGAAAGCCTTCAGTCTCGGCACAGCTTCACCATCCATGTACAATATCGGCTCAAAGCTGGCACCCAAGGCATTGGGAGCATTCACAAAGGATGATAAAATTTCAGCTGGTCCCGGCCCTTTGAAAAATTGGACGGAAATTCGGGATTTCCCCGCACCAAAGAAAGACAGATTCAGAGATTTATATAAAAAGAGAAAGAAAGAGAGGGGAGAATGATGGCAGCTGGACAAGTGTATAATCGCACTTCTTTCCTTGACAATCTGGCAAAAAATCTGGGGAGAAAACGTCTTTCTGAGGTAGAAAAACCTGCATGGGATCATAATCCTCAGTGGGACGTTTTAAAGGGCGCCTCACAGGACGAGCTTGTAGAGGTCCTGAAGAAGCAATGTTTGTTAATTCATACGGATGTATATGAAACACCTTCTGCAGAGCTACCTGAGCAAATCGGCCGCTTGATTAAAGAATACGGAGGCAAATCGGTCGTTACATGGGATGATCCGCGCTTTGAAGAATTTGGATTATCTTCCCTCCCTATTGATTTTAATGGCAATGGAATAGCAGTCCATGTCTGGGATCAAGAAGGAGGAGAAGAGAATCTTGCTTTCTCCGCACATGCAGACATCGGAATTACCTTTAGTGATGCTGCGCTTGCAGAGTCAGGAACTGTTGTTTTGTTCAGTGATAAAGGGAAGGGGCGAGCAGTAAGCCTTCTTCCTGTGATTTACTTTGCCATTATCCCAAAAAGCACAATTGTTCCAAGAATGACCCAGGTTGCAAAGCATATCCACACAATTGTGGAGAATGGCGAACCTGTCCCATCCTGTGTAAATTTCATTTCAGGCCCAAGCAACAGTGCCGATATTGAAATGAATTTAATTGTAGGTGTACATGGTCCTGTGCAGGCTGTATATATCATTGTTAACGATAAATAAAGGAGGCTGATCTGCAGAAAAATGCAGCTCAGTCTTTTATAAGGTAGTAAAATTTTTGAACTTCGATAACTGTCTATCTCCAGTGCTACCCCTCGAGGTGTCGGAGGTGGGCAAGGCGCTTCCGCTTTTCTGATAAGCCATCTGCTGGAATTTCATGCAGGCTTCATTTATTCTTAATAAAAGAAAAGAATAGAAGAGGGATTCATCTTGAAAAAGATTTACAGTGATATTATTCAATTCCGCGGAACCCACTTTGATTTTGGCTTCATGCAGGGAGAACTTATAAAGGATTCTCTTTCTGTGAAAAATCGGGAGGATCAATGGAAGGTAAGAAAGCCGCGATTTTCAATAAATGAAGCCGAAGTGAAAAAAGCGATTACGAGGTTTGCCCCTGGTATTTGGGATGAACTGCTTGGGATACGGGAAGCATTGCACTGGCCGATGGAGCGGGTTTTGAAGGAGTTTGGCGGCTATCGCCTCGATTATGTCCGCTCGGGATGTTCCATCCTTACAGGGGCTGATTACCTGATCCGCAATTATGATTACCATCCGAAAACCTATGAGGGGCGCTATACTTTTTATCAGCCAACAGATCAGGGATATGCGATGATTGGTCCAAGCCAGAGGATGACCGGACGGATGGATGGCATGAACGAAAAAGGACTTGTAATCGGCTATAATTTTATGAACCGGAAAAAGCCTGCTGATGGCTTTATCTGCTGCATGATCGGCCGCCTGATTTTGGAATCATGTGCAAATGTGGAAGAAGCGGTTGAGATGCTGAAGGAAATACCGCACCGCCATTCCTTTACATATGTGGTGTATGACACAAGCGGAGAGGCTTATGCAGTGGAAACATCTCCAAGAGGTGTACAGGTCCGTCAGACAACTGCCTGTACTAACCATTTTGAAATCATGAAGGATGAAAATCGCAATCATCTAGCTGACAGCCTGCGCAGGCTGGATGTCATGAAAAGCCATCAGGGTGAGCGTTTAGATGTACATGATGCTTTCCGCCTCTTGAATGATAACGATAAAGGCGTTTTCTCGGATCTTTATGGGAGCTGGGCCGGGACAATTCATACATCAGCCTATTTGCCGGGAGAGATGAAAGCCTGGTTTGCGCTCGGCGGTGACAGAGAGCCAGTAATTTTTGATTTCAGGGACTGGCTCGATGGCCAGGATATTAAAATGAATAGAATCACTGGTGAAGTTGATACGGACATTCCCTTTTTGCATATGGATGAACAGGCGAATTGGTTTAGGAAATGATGAAACGAAGAGTTACTTTCTCCGTTTTTTTCCTATTTTGAAAGAATATATTCATCATTTGGACAAACCCTCACATTCTTTCTTATCTTTATGTTGTGGTACACTTTATATATGAATTGGATGTAAACTGAGGTGCATACACGTGAAAACAGTATTGGTCATAGGCGGCGGTGTAACAGGATTGTCCGCTATGTATGAACTGAATAAGTGGAAAAAAGAAAAGGATCAGGATATTAGGCTTGTGCTGGCAGAATCAGCAGAACAGCTCGGCGGAAAAATCCGCACAGTCAGGGAAGGCGGATTTGTAATCGAGGCGGGAGCTGATTCGATTGTTGCCCGCAAAGCAAATGCGATGAATTTTATCCAGGAGCTGGGGCTGGAAGAAGCTGTTGTCTACAATGCTGCGGGGCGGTCTTATATATACAGTGATGGAGAGCTGAAGCTGATCCCTGCAGATTCTGTGTTTGGGATACCGGCCAGTGTTGAATCTCTTGCCAAATCTGCTCTTGTTTCAGCAGAAGGAAAAGTTGAAGCCCTAAAAGATTTTTATACGAAAAATGATGGCTTTACAAAGAACGATTCCATCGGTGATTTCCTGGAGCATTTCTTCGGAAAAGAGCTGGTGGAAAAACAAATTGCGCCTGTTCTTTCTGGAGTATATTCCGGGAATCTCAGTGACTTAACTATTGCTTCGACACTTCCGCAGGTGTTTGATTATAAAGAAAAATACGGCAGCATCATTAAAGGTTTTGAAGAAAATAAAAAGGTGTTCCAGATTGGAGGGGGCAAGAAGTTTCTTTCCTTTAAAAAAGGTCTTGATGCGATGATAGATGCTTATGAGGAAAAATTGGATGAAACAGAAATATTTAAAAACACGAAGGCAGTTAAAATAAAGAAAAGTGATCGCAGATATATAGTCGATTTCTCGAATGGGGAAAGCCTGGAGGCCGATCATGTGGTTCTAAGCATTCCGCATAATGCCGCTGCAGCGCTGTTCGATCATGAGGAGCTGAAAGCGGAATTCGGACTTTTGAAGAACAGTTCCTTAATCTCTATTTATCTTGCTTATGATATTCCAGACAGCGAGCTGCCTGAAGACGGGACAGGCTTCATCACTGCAAATATGGAAGAATTGACCTGCAATGCCTGTACATGGACAAGCCGCAAATGGAAGCATACTTCTGAAAGCGGTAATTTACTTGTAAGATTATTTTATAAAAGCAGCCATCCGGCCTTTGCAACTCTAAAGGAAATGAACGAAGACGATTTGCTGCAGACGGCTGTGGCCGATATTGAAAAAAGCCTTGGCATTACATCTGTTCCCGCTGCAAGTGAAGTGACGAAGTGGACTGAAAAAATGCCAAACTATCTGATATCCCATCCTCAGACAGTAGAGGCAATTGAAAACAGATTGGCTCAGGAATACCCTGGAATATGGCTTGCCGGCTGCTCGTATTATGGTGTTGGCATTCCTGACTGCATCGAAAATGGGGCAGAAACTGCCGGAAAAATTATTGAGAATATGTAAAACAAAAATCCCCTTCTGTGTAAGCTGGGGATTTTTAGCTTATATGATTTTGGAAAGATCCTTAGGACTTTCAATTCTCATTTGCTCCAGTTCGAGCTTCATTTTTTCTGTTTCAAGCAAAAAGTTTTCCTGCTTCAGCTTTTCCAAGGTGATTTCATCTTTTATCATATTATGTTTGATCTTTGCGAGTTTTT
The DNA here is from genome assembly GCF_964223445.1 of Cytobacillus sp. Lineage (NCBI taxonomy): Bacteria > Bacillati > Bacillota > Bacilli > Caryophanales > Bacillaceae > Cytobacillus > Cytobacillus sp. Next base: position 33,529 of record NZ_CAXQGS010000007.1, on the reverse strand, counting down.
GAGTATGAACAGTCATGATGGCAATGATGGGAGAATAGAGAAAGTCATAACCACAGCAATAATACCTGTCAAATTTCCTGCACCTCACATTTGATTGAATTAGAAAAAATTGTATATTATGTTTATAATAATAGCAAATCACAAGGGATATACAAGGGGTGTCTTAAATTGACTGGAATTTTTATAAAAAGAATTTATGACCCATACAACGAAGCAGACGGCTATCGGGTGCTTATTGACCGGCTGTGGCCCCGCGGAATTAAAAAAGAAGATGCCCGTTTATCAGCATGGGAAAAAGAGGCTGCGCCAAGCAATGAGATTAGAAAGGCGTTTAACCATAAGCCTGAGCTTTTTGAAGAATTTCGGAAAAAATATCTTGCAGAGCTGCGAACACAGGACGATAAAATCCGCAAATTAGATGAGCTGGCGAGAATGTCAAAAGAGCAGAAGGTTACTTTATTATATGCTGCCAAAGATCCCATTCATAACCATGCGAGAGTTCTGTGTGAGGAAATCATGAAAAGGTATGTTTAGTCTTTCTAATAAGGAGGGAAAGCAAGATAGAAAGATTAAGTTAATTTTAAATACAGGAGGAAATGATATGAATGCAAATATACAAAAAGAAGAAAACCGGTTTTTTATGAATGATGATGAAGGGAATATGATTGCTGAAATTACCTATATTCCAAGCGGTGATTCTGTCATAACCATAGACCATACATATGTAAGTGAGTCCCTCCGCGGTCAGGGAGTTGCAGGAAAGCTTTTGGAAAGCGTTGTTCAGGAGGCACGCAGCAAGGGATATAAGATTGTGCCTGCCTGCTCATATGCAAAAGCTGTTTTTGACCGAAAGAGCGGATATCAGGATTTGCTTGCAAACTAAAGGAGGTTTTCTGAATGGACGCAAAAATAATAGATGTAAATGGAACAGCCATTTCATACTATGATGAAGGCACAGGGGATCCGCTTGTATTACTGCATGGATTTTGCGGCAGCAAAGATTACTGGGCAAGGGTCATTCCATTATTGGCAGAGGACTTTCGCGTCATTGCGGTGGATCTTCCGGGGCATGGGAGTTCAGGGCTGCCAGAGGGTGAACCCTCTATTGAAAAGATGGCTGAAGCAATCAAAGGGGCTATAGATGAGCTCGGACTTGATAAAGTATCTCTTTTTGGCCACTCATTGGGCGGTTATGTAAGCCTTGCATTTGCTGAAGCGTATGGGGAGAAGCTGAAATCCTTTTCACTTATCCATTCAACAGCCAGCCCGGATTCTGAAGAAGGGAAAAAGGGAAGGGATGTCGCTGCCGGTAAAATTGATAAGGAAGGAATGGAGTCCTTTATAGATGGGCTGGTGCCGAAGCTTTTTGCACCTGGGGAGAAACACCCGGACGAAATTCAAATGGCAAAAGAAATTGGCTATCGTACAAGAACTGAAGGTGCAAAGGCTGCACTGAAAGCGATGAAACAGCGTGAGGACCGCAGTCATGTCTTGAAAAGTACAAAGTTCCCAGTTTTAATTGTGGCTGGAGAACAAGACCAGATTGTCCCTCCAGAAAAATCATTTGCAGTTAAAGGATCTAACATCAAGCCGGTGACCATTAATGGTGCGGGGCACATGAGCATGTACGAAGCACCGGATGAACTGGCAGAGGTTATCCTCGGGTTTTTGAAAGAGTAAGCAGTCTATGTTTTGGAGAGCACATAAATTTTTTTATCCGCACATAAATTTGGGTTATTCGCACATAAAAAATCTTATCCGCACATAAATTGGCGTTATGCGCACAGAAAGGTTCCTTTGCCGCCAAATTAATCATTTTTGCGATTGAAATATAGAAAAAAAGCTCCTTTTCACCAGAAAAGGAGCTTTATCTTACTTAAATATAACTGAAATAATCTCATCCGTCGTCATACCGCTTTCAATTTCAAACGTGCCGGGACGCAAATCATTCTCAAGACCGCGTTTTTCTACATCTTTATAGAATTGGACTCCGCTTTCAATAATGTGGGCTTTTTCAAGTGCGTTCCCAACGTCAATGCTGGTCATTCCCATTGATACGGTTAAAATAGTCCGGTAAACAACTTTTTCGCCAGTTTTGCCCTCAGTTTTCTCTTCTGCCTTTTCATCTTTTTTCTCGCTGGACTTTGCTGCGGCAGCGAGCTGTTTGCTCCATTCAGCTTCAGTGTTGATGACGTATCCTTTAGATGCCAGCAGTTCAATCATTTCTTTATCTGACAGCTTTTCTGCTTTCTCAGTTTTATCAGAAGGCTTTTCTGTACTCTTTGCTTCAGAGGGTCCAAAAAGGTAGACACTTCCTGTTAAGATGGCCGCCGCTAAAAGGCCTGCTGCAAAACTGCGCAAGGTATTTGGTGTCATTGGGCAACCATGCTCCTTTCACCTTTGTTCGCTGAATAAGGCAGGAGCATCAGGTCGACCTCGTTCGGTGTAAGCTGTTTCTTTAATGCAATGCTTTCATTAGAATATCCGCGTTTATGCATATCCAATACTTCGCGAAGCAATAGTCTTTCTTCTGATGGCCCGCTCATTGCCCCTGATTGCTTTGCTGTAATCTCAGCATCCAATTCAATATTTCTGATCTGCTGCTGCAGCTCATGAATTTCATTTTTTAATGTAAAAGTAACCTGATCGATTTGCTGCTCAATATTTGATTTGGATTGCGCCGTTTTTAAAAACGATAAAATGAGCAGCACGACTGCTGAACCAAATAATATGGCGATTACCCATCCCATCCTAAAATCCTCCCTTATGTAAACACATTTTTTCTATGTATCTATTTTTTAACCAAAATAAATTATACCTTTAATGCCGGGGGATTTCGAATGATAAACTCAAAATAACACGATAGTCCTGAATTTATGTAAGAAAAAGGTGCGGATGGTAAATCTTATTTCTTATCAAAAGGAAAATAAGAGGACAAAAAGCCCGGTCCATACAGGACCAGGCATCAGGTTGTCAGCTTTCTTTCTGCAGCTGTGCGCGTTTGGCTGCATGCAGTATATCTTCAATAGGAGAGACCCTGCCGAATTTATCTTTATGAACAATATGTTTTCTTTCAAATTGAGTCGGATTATCGATACCTGCAGCTGCCGCAAGATTAAATAGTCCTTCTCTTAGAGAGATGACATAGTTGCAGACACGGTAATGCTTTTCATCAATAATCAATCCGTCCTGCAGCTTCTTGTCTGTTGTTGCAACCCCTGCAGGACAATGATTGGTATGGCAAACTTGGGCCATGATGCAGCCGACGCTGATCATAAAGCCCCTGGCAATATTGACAAGATCCGCTCCCATCGCAAGAGCAATGGCAATTTTATCAGGAGTGATTAACTTACCGGAAGCGATAATTTTTACGCGGTCTCTGACTCCGTACTCTCTCAGCATTTCATCCACAACTGTCAGGGCTGATTGAATGGGGAGCCCCACACTGTCTGCAAGCTCCTGATAAGTAGCGCCTGTTCCGCCTTCACCGCCATCAACTGTAATAAAATCAGGGCCTTTGCCGCTCTTCTTCATATAGGAAATCATGCTCTCCAGGGCATCAAGATCGCCTACCACTATTTTCATTCCGACAGGTTTTCCGCCTACACTTCGGAGCTCCTCAATAAAATTGAACATGGAAGGGACATCATCAAATTCATAGAAACGGTTTGGACTGTTAATCGTTTTGCCAACCTCTACAAGCCGGATACGGGCAATTTCTTCGGTTACTTTTTCACCTTCAACATGGCCGCCGCGGGTTTTCGCACCCTGCGCAAGTTTTAATTCAAAGGCTTTTACCTCAGGCAGTTCACTTTTCTTTTTAAATTCTTCCCAGGAGAATTCCCCGTTAGCCTTTCGGACACCGAACATATCAGGGCCAATTTGCATTATGATGTCCGGGCTGCCGGCCAGATGATACTGAGACAGACCGCCTTCACCAGTATTCATCCAGGTGCCGCCTGCAAGGCCAAGGCCTTTTGAAAGTGCAGTGATCGCTTTTTCGCCAAGAGAGCCATAGCTCATGGCCGATTGGCCTACAAGTCCCTTGACTCTGAATGGCTGCCGGCAGGTCTTTTCCCCCAGCACAACCGCATCTTCATCACGCAGATAGTAAGGATCGGCCAATTTTTCTTCGCTGTGTTCCTTTCTTGAAAACAGATTGTCTCCATCCACTTTATAAACACGTGTTTTAACTTTCTGTGTATTATCCATCTTCATCTCATCAACGAGTTTAGGGAACAAGGTATTGCGTATATAGAAGCCTTCTTCTTCAAAATCTCTTATAGAGCCGAATCCAATTAACCTTTCTTTGTATTTGCCTGCTTTGACAACATCCTGGTATTCCTTTCTGGAAAAAGGCTTGCCTTCTGTATCATTATTGAATAGGTATTGTCTTAGTTCAGGTCCCACTTTTTCTGTGATGTATCGTACCTTCCCAATTACCGGGAAGTTTCTGAGTATGGAGTGCTGTTTCTGCCTGTCATCTTTTACATACCAATAAATAAATAGAATGACTGGTACTAAAATAACTACTGCAATAAATATAAATAAAGCAATCACAAGGTAATCTGTTAAACTCATTTTGTCCTCCTTCTCTAAAACTGGCTTAGGGCTTCTCGTATAGCGATGTTGCCAGAGGCTGCCTCTATGGTTGAATGAAAGACAGCTTCTTTATCAATAGACTCTACCAGAACTTCGGCTGCGTCCTCACGCGGAATCTCAGCATCCCGGTCATGGATTTTCTTTGACAGGGTAATCTTTCCGCTGCCGGGATTGTCCGTCAATTGGCCAATCCGGATAACCGTGTAGACCAAATCGGCAGCTTTAAGCATATCTTCTGGAAGATCCTTCGCCGCAATCTTGCGGGAAGAGTCCGTTTCACTTTCCTCCGCTTTGACTGCACTCATCATCACAAATCGTCTGACGCCGGATTGTTGAGCCAATTCGATGATATCTGAAATAGATTGGTGATCGACCATGACTGTTTTGCTCGTATGTTTTTTAGGATTGACGCCTGTTAAATAAATCACTGCATCTGATGCCTGAAGATGGGGAATCAGCTTTTGCTCGTCATAAACAGTTGCATGGGCTGCACCCAATTTTACAAGATCTTCAATTTGGTTTTCATTTGCAGCAACGGCAAGAGCTTCATGCTTTCTCTCCGCGAGCTTTCTGATGACATGCTCACCTACATCTCCATTGGCACCGATTACAATTACTTTCATGCTAACGCCTCCTTTTCTACCCTTTTTCCACATAGGGTTTATTTAAAACCAAAATGAGGCAAACAAAAAAGCGGACCATTAGGACCGCTTATAGGATTCCATTTTTACTATAAATCACTGCATGGCTCTGCAGCCCAAAGCAAATCTCACTGTAAAAAAATAAGCTCCATCCTTTGCGGATGAAGCTTCGCCATTATGCCAGCCTTTTAAAATTTTGGCCAAGAATTTCATTCATCGTATGAACGGTGATAAATGCCTTATTATCAACCTGGGTAATGTAACTTTTCAACTTTGTGAAATCCTTTCTCCCCAGGATGGTCGTAATGACTTCTTTTTTATCGGATGTGAAAGCACCGGTTGCAGTGTGGATGGTTGCCCCTTTGCCCAGTTCATGAACGATATAGGTTTTAATTTCATCACTGTGGCGGCTGATAATCACAATTTCCTTGTTTGAATTGAATTGCTGGAGTGCATAATCAATGACAAACCCATTAATGATGACCCCAAAAAATGCATACATGCCGACTTGCGGGCCGAACAGAACGGCAGAAGACAGGGCGATCAATAAATCGGCAAGAAGCACTCCTCTGCCAACTTCAATATTTAAGTATTTATTAAAAATCATGGCGATGATGTCTGTCCCGCCAGTAGAAGCCTGCTGGTTGAAGACAATTGCCATTCCGGTCGCGGCGATGCATTGCCCAATGATCAGCTGAATAAGCAGGTCATTGCTTAGCGGTTGGGCCATTGGGGCGAATTTTTCAAGCGCCCACACATAAAAAGACAAGGCGAAGCTCGCATAAATGGTTTTTGCCCCAAAACCTGATCCAAGAAAAATAAAACCAAATGCAAACAAGGTCAAATTGACAAAAATCATGAAAGTACCAATCGAGAAATCGGGAAATAAGTCATTCATGATAATCGACAATCCGCTGACCCCTCCAGTTGCTAAATTATTGGGGGACAAGAAAAAATGGACATTTATAGAAACCAGGAATGCTCCCAGATTGATCATGATAAAAGAAAACAGTTTTTGCCGCATCGCCGCAACCTCCTTTTTTATAGTTTTTTTCGGGATCCGTATAAAGTGGAACAACGGGATTATAAAGCCCTTAAAGCTCTTTTGTAAAGGGAATGAGGGCAAAAAAATAAGGTTTAATAATTATGAAAATTGGGAGGGTTTGCAAAAGGGGATGTTATTATCTATTTTTGTTTAATTCTTATATAATAAGTTATGAGTAGCACGACGCGAAAGGATGTAAAGAAATCTTGAAAAATAGGAAGCTTATTGTCATTCCCATTATGATTCTTGTAGCTGCAGCTGCAATGTGGATGCTTAATAAAGATTATCAGCAAATAGATGTGTTGATTCGATTGATGATAGCAGCTGGTGCAGCACTATTATCAGGAGTTATCTCATACTTTCTATTCAAGCCGGAAAAAGAAGAACAATAAAGATGCCTGCTCCCCCGTAAGGGACTGGCATTTCTTTTTGTAACCTTTCCCATTTGGGATCGTATATAAGCAGAAGGGGTTGATAGAGGTGAATCATATTGAAGAATGCCCAGGGTGCAAAGGTACTGAATTTGCGGAAGGCACCGACTTCATGCCGGTTAAACCATTAAATAAAAAACTCTCAGCAGGATCCTTAAAAATCTATCGCTTTTGTTTAAGCTGCGGAGAAGTGGTTTCTATTAGAGTTGAGAATCCAGGCAAGTTTAGAAGCCGGTGATAGAAGAGAATTCTTCATAAAGCCGAAAACCAGGAAGCGAAGAGAAAAATGGTCGCCATGAGAGCTTCATGAAGCCGAAAACCAGGAAGCAAAGAGAAAAAGTGTCGCCATGAGAGCTTCATGAAGCCGAAAATCAGGAAGCAAAGAGAAAAATGGTCGCCATGAGCGCTTCATGAAGCCAAAATCAGGAAGCAAAGAGAAAAATGGTCTCCATGAGCGCTACATGAAGCCGAATTTCAGGTAACAAACATGAAAAAGTCATCATGAATCGCTTCCGCCAGCCAGCTCTCCTATTTCTTCCGCTTAAGCAGCTGTAAATCAATGTACAGCTGGCATCTTGTGTTAAAGTCATCAAAGTCGATGGATGTTAAATCAGTAATTTGTTTCATTCGGTATTTTAATGTATTTGTATGGATGAAAAGCTGTTCCGCTGTCGGCTTAAGGCGGCAGTTATTCAATAAATATACTTCAAGCGTCTTCAGCAGGCTGGTTTGGCTTTCCAGGTCTTTTTTCTGCAGCTTCATAAGATCTTCATTTACATATTTAGTCATGCTGTTATGCTGTGCGATAGGTTCTAAATACCGGAATACCCACAGCTTTTTATATTCATAAGGCAATTCTTCAGGCGATCCAATGAATTTGGCGGCTTTGATAACCTCCAAAGCCTCTGCATAGCTTTTGCGCAGTTTTAAGATGGAGGAATATTCTCCTCCAATTCCTGCATACACAATCTTCGATCTGAATTGGCTAAGGACGGTATTGGTTAATTCATGTGCGTCTTCTGCCAGGCTGCCAGGTGCAGGGGAACTGCTGCCGATCATGACGATAATTTCATGCTGGTTTGTAAATATATGAGCCGGATGGCTGAGGGCATTCGCAAACAGCCGAACGGTTTCATTCAATTCCGCAAATATCTCTTCATCTGCCTGCACTACCGTAAATACATTGATGATAAAGGCCTCCGGGAGGATGATTTTAACATTCGCCGCTTCCCATTTGATCTGATCTTCCGTCTGATAGGTACGATCAATAATTTTTTGATAAAATTGATGTTTTTCTTCTTCTTTGCGCAGTTTTTTCAGGTTTTTCTGATATAATAGCTTTCCAATATGGAAGGAAACATCATGCAGAAAGCTCATTTCGCTTTCAGATAGAAAGTCTTCTATTTCCTGAACCCAAATAAAACCCAGTATCTGCTCTTTATATTTTGCACTTACAACCACGCGCTGGTTAAGGCCGATTTCTTCCATTTTCTTAATTCTAAAAGGCTCAGGAATTGTCTTTAACTGATCAACAATGCCTTCATCCATAAATTTCTCCAAAATGGGAATGGGCCATCTCTTCGAAAATATGGTCTGCTGGTTCGCCAAATCAAAATGTTCAATATAATACGAGCTATAGGCCAGCAGTGAGAATTGCTCATCCTCGATGACAACAGGCTTCTTTAAAAAAGTGCTGACCATTTCTGTAATCTCATCAATATCTGACATATTAAGGATTTTCTCCAGCGGCTGACTCATTAAGGCTCACTCCTAAACATTGCTGTTCTTATTATAGTGAAAAATAATGGGAGACACCACTCGAATTTTGCCATAAGAAAAAGGACCGGGCATTTTCTTCGCCCAGTCCTGAAACATTTAGGTTATTTTAATGACTTTTCAAAGTCACTAAATTGTTTTTCGATTTCTGCAGATGGCTTTGCAGTTAGAAGGCTTACCACTATAATGGCAATTAAGCTGGCAGCAAAACCTGGAATCATTTCATAAAGTACATCAGATAAACCGGCCTGAGACCAAATTATAACAGTGCTGGCCCCAACAACCATTCCGGCTAATGCTCCCCATCTTGTCATGCGCTTCCAATATAAGCTAAGAATGATAAGAGGTCCGAAAGCGGATCCGAAACCAGCCCATGCATAACCCACAAGGTCCAGAATCGTTTCATTTTTCTCCCATGAAATAATCAATGCAATGACAGAAACCAGCAATACAGATAATCTTCCTATTGTAACTAATTCTTTATCTGTAGCTGAGCGGCGGAAAAATGTTTTATATAAGTCTTCAGTTAATGAGCTTGATGTTACAAGCAGCTGTGATGAGATGGTACTCATAATAGCTGCGAGAATTGCCGAGATTAAAAAGCCGGTAATGATCGGGTGAAATAAGACCTCTCCGAGAAGGATGAAAATGGTTTCAGGGTCGTCAATTGAAATGCCTGTATCAGCCACATATGCAATTCCGACGAAACCAGTCAGCATAGCTCCAATACTCGAGAAAATCATCCAGCCCATCCCAATTCGGGTGGCTTTCTTGATTTCTTTTACAGAACTGATAGCCATAAAACGGACGATAATATGAGGCTGGCCAAAATAGCCAAGGCCCCATGCAAATAGGGAAATGATGCCTAATAGACTTGTCCCTTTAAAGACATCAAGGAAAGCTGGATTGATTGTTCTTGCAGTATCAATTGCCGGCCCAAACCCGCCAACATGGAATAGTGTTACTAATGGTACAAGAATAAGGGCGATAAACATAATCAAACCTTGAACAAAGTCTGTCCAGCTAACCGCAAGAAATCCTCCAAATAGTGTATACGCTACTACAACACCTGTAATGATCCATAAACCCGTATGGTAATCCAGTCCGAAAGTGCTTTGGAATAATACTCCACCGGATACCATGCCTGATGATACATAAAAGGTAAAGAAAATTAAGATAACTAATCCTGAAATCAGGCGCAGGATTTTGGAAGCATCCCCGAAGCGGTTTTCTAGATAACCGGGAATCGTAATTGAATCATTGGCTACCTCAGTATATGTGCGAAGCCTTGGCGCAACATAGATCCAGTTCGCCCATGCCCCGAGAGTTAAGCCAAGGACAATCCAGGAAGCGCTTAGGCCAGTGGCATACATGGCTCCCGGGAGTCCCATCAGCAGCCAGCCGCTCATATCGGATGCGCCCGCACTTAAAGCAGTTACTGCAGGACCCAGTGTTCGTCCGCCGAGCATGTAATCTGATAGATTGGAAGTCCGTTTATAGGCATAATAGCCAATCCAAAGCATCCCAATCATATACACGGTAATGGATATCATTAATGCATAATCCATTTGTAAGCCTCCTTTTTGTTAGTTTAACAAAATATTTAGATAAAATAAGCGATGAGAAAGCAGTGGAATTGCTTTCTCATTACTTAGAAATCAAGAATGGTTGTTTATTATTATAGCCATATTTTATTGTTTTGGAAGAAAAATAATTTTAAAGTTTTACTTTTTGAAAATGCCCTTAAATGCAAAAGCAATATTAGCCGGGCGTTCAGCGAGCCTTCTCATGAAATATCCATACCAGTCCATTCCATAAGGTACATAGACACGCATCTTATAGCCTTGCTTTGCCAGTTCCAGCTGTGTTTTATTCCTCATGCCATAGAGCATTTGGAATTCAAAGCGATCGTTTGGAATGTTATGCTTCTTTGCTAATTTTTTTGTGTACTCGATGATCTGATCATCGTGAGAAGCTATTGCTGTATAATTTCCATTTAACAGACTTTGCTCAATTAATTTCTTATAGTTTTCATCTACATCTGTCTTTTCAGGAAATGCATGCTCCGGTGATTCTTTATAAGCACCTTTTACCATTCTTAAGAAAGGCTGGTATTTTCCCAGATCCTCTAGGTCCTTTTCAGTCCGGTACAGGTAAGCCTGCAGAACTGTGCTTACACAGCTGTACTTCTCTTTAAACTGTTTAAACAAATCGATAGTGGCCTGGCAGCGAGGAACATCCTCCATATCGATTGTCACCATTATCTTATGCTTCTCGGCAGTATCAAGAATTCTGGTCATGTTTTTCACAACAAGATCATGATCGATATCCAGGCCAAGGGAAGTCATTTTAAGGGATACTTGTGAATCAAGTCCTTCTTTGCTGATCATTTCAATGGTTGAAATACATTCCTCTGTCCGTTCATTGGCCACTTCAACAGAATCAACAAATTCTCCCAAATGGTCCACTGTTACAGAAAGTCCTTGATTATTCAGATCTCTGATAAAGCGGACGCTGCTTTTAAAATCAACTCCGCCAATTAATTTACCTGCGGCAAAACTTCCGCCTCTGTTCTGGGCAATTTTATTCAGTAAGCTATTTTTTGATAAATATAGAAAAAAATCTCTTGTAATCGCTTCCATTTTAACAAGCACCTCCAATGGTTATTTCTTTAGATTAATCTTACAATTCTGTGACAAGTTACGACAATGTTCATTTAAAACAAAGATTCTATAATTCTATTGTTGACTGAAGACAATGAAAGGCTGCATTTTCCAGACGAGAAAACATCTGCTTCAGTTCCAGGCAACTTCCGCTTTCTGTTGTCAATTAATATGTAAGAAAAGTTTCCATAATTATTGTTTACATTGACAAGCATTTGTATTTAAATAGTAATATAGTTTTGAATATTAACTTATTTCTGAAAATGGGGGTTAGAGAAAATGAGAAAGCAGTTAAAGAAATTTGCGCAATTTACAGCATTGTCCAGTTTGCTTGTTCTCGCTGCTTGCGGCGGCAATCAGGCTGCTGGGGATGAGGAAGGGGAGAGCAGCGGAGGAGCTGTTAAAGCGGATATTGGAGTTATTTCTTATATCAGCGGGCCAGGTGCAGCATATGGCGAAGCTATCACGAATGGCTTAAAGCTCGCACAGGAAGAAATCAATGGCAAGGGTGAAGTCGAGATAAACCTTGTAATTGAGGATTCTGCCGGCAAGCAGGATCAGGCATTAACAGCAGCACAAAAGCTTATGAATTCAGAGAATGTGACAGCCATTATCGGGCCTACATTAAGTACAGAAATGAATGTAGTAGGTCCTGAAGCCGATCTGAATGGGGTGCCGATCATGGGTACTTCAACAACTGCAGAAGGGATTCCGCAAATTGGGGATTATGTCTTCCGCAACTCGCTGCCTGAGGCATTGGCAATTCCGGCTTCAATAGATAAAGCCATTGAAAAATATGATGCTAAAAAAGTAGCAATTCTATATGGAAATGATGATGTTTTTACAAAATCGGGCTTTGACACGATGAAAAAAGCAGCAGAAGAGAAGGGCCTTGAAATCTTAACGATTGAGACATTCCAAAAAGGACAATCAGACTATAACGCACAGCTTACGAAAATTAAAGGTTTAAAGCCGGACCTTATTCTGGCGTCGGCTCTATACAATGAAGGTGCAGTCATAATGGATCAGGCAAGGAAAATGGGCATTGATGTCCCGTTTGTCGGAGGAAACGGCTTCAATTCTCCTGAGGTCATCAATATCGCAGGGGATGCAGCAAATGGCCTGATTGTGGCAACTCCTTGGTATGGTGAAAAAGAAGATGATAAGGTCAAGGAATTTGTCGGTAAGTATGAGGAAGAATACGGCAAAAAGCCTGACCAATTTGCAGCCCAGGCTTATGATGCACTATACATTATGGCTGAAGCGTTAAAAAATGCAGGTGAAGCTGACCGTGATGCACTTCGTGATGCTTTGGCCGAAATCAGAGGCTTTAACGGAATCCTTGGAGAGTTCTCTTTTGATGAAGAAGGGGATGTCGTAATGGATCCGACCGTTTTGGTTATCGAAGGCGGGGCATTTAAAGAATTTAATTAAGAAAGCTGCAAAAGTAAAGCTCTGGCGCTTTCAGTGCCAGAGCTTACTTTTAAGAAAATGATTCATAGAAATAAAGGTTAGTAGGTGAATACCGTGTTAATTGAACAATTAATAAACGGAATTACCCTTGGCAGCATTTATGCCATCGTTGCTCTTGGGTTTACATTGGTTTTCGGAGTGCTTGGCATTATCAATATGGCACACGGAGAAATCTTTATGTTCGGGGCCTTCATTGGTGTAGTTGTCACTTCTACATTTAAAGGGCCGCTTTGGCTGGCCTTTATGGCAGCAATTTTGGTAACTGCCGCAATGGGATATCTGCTTGAGCGATTTGCTTTGAGACCGCTCCGGAATAAACAGGGGGTATCCCATCTCGCGCCATTGATCAGCACAATTGGTGTTTCCATACTGCTGGAAAACCTGTCTCACCACATTTTTGGCCCAGGCAACCATCCTTTCCGTGCTTCATTTGCGGAAATTAGTTTCCAGATTGGTTCGATCACCGTATATCTTGTGCAGATTGTCATCTTTGTCATCTCTGTCCTTCTCATGTACGCCCTTTCTTTTTGGCTAGGCAAAACAAAGGCAGGGAAAGCCTTAAGGGCAACTGCTGAAAACCTGGAAACTGCCAGCCTTCTTGGTGTTGATGTGAAAAGAACGATTACGATGACTGTTATCATCGCATCTGCGATGGGCGGGATTGCCGGGATCCTGGTCGGAATGGCATTTAACTCTGTTACGCCTCAAATGGGATTGTCCATCGGGCTAAAAGGACTTGCCATTATCATTCTTGGCGGCATGGGGAATGTCAAGGGAGCGATGGCCGGGGGCCTTATCCTTGGTCTGGCGGAAACCTTTGTCGTTGTTTACGGCAATTCGGGATACAAGGATGCAATAGCTTTTGCGGCTATTATCGTCATCCTTCTCATCAGGCCGCAGGGATTGTTTGGCCAAAAAATTTCAGCGTAAGAAGGTGAACTCATGCTTGCAGAATTAATAAATCCATATTATTTACAAGTTGCTTCTTTTATATTAATCAACATAATTTTAGGGGTTAGTATATATATTACTCTATCAACCGGTCAGCTCTCGCTTGCCAATGCAGGATTTATGGGGATCGGTGCCTATACATCTGCCCTTCTGACGCTGAACTTTGACCTTCCGATTATTGTGGGGATACTGGCGGGCACTTTATTGGCGGGGTTATTTGGAATCCTTATCGGGATACCGACACTAAGGCTTCAGGGGGTTTACCTCGCCATTGTTACCCTCGGGTTTGGAGAGGTTATCCGGGTTATTTTTGTAAACTGGGAGTCTATGACAAAGGGAGCTGTAGGTTTATCAGGCATACCGCATATGGGCCGTGAACTGCTGAATACTTTAAAAGACTTTGGCTTTGATCCGAAAATACTTGGACTTCAAAATAACCAGTTTGTATTTCTTGCTATTTTCCTCATTTTATTAGGGGTTACGATTATCATTATCACTTTTTTCAGAAGGCAGAACCGTTCCAGAGTGGGACGTGCTTTCGCAGCGATTAAGCTGGATGAAAAAGCAGCAGAGTCAATGGGCATCAATATTACTTATTATAAGGTCCTGGCATTTGCACAGGGAGCATTGGTAGCTGGATTTGCAGGGGCATTATTTGCACATGTTCTTGCATACATAAGTCCTGCCGATTTTGCCTATCACCGTGCTGTTGAGATACTGATTTTCGCGGTTTTCGGGGGAAGCGAAGTAATATGGGGACCGGTGTTTGGAGCGCTCTTCTTAACTGTAATGCCTGAAGTGCTCCGGTTTATCAGCGAATACCGCTACATGATTTATGGTCTGATCATTATTATTATGATGGCTGTCCGGCCGCAGGGATTAATTGATGTAAATATTTTAAACTGGCTTAAGCTTAAAACATCAAAGAGGGGGCAAAAGCATGGTACTTCAAGTCAAAAAAGTATGTAAAAACTTTGGCGGGCTAAGTGCCTTGTCTGATGTCTCGTTCTCTATCAATCAGGGTGAAATTTTTGGGCTGATCGGTCCTAACGGAGCCGGGAAGACAACGATGTTCAATCTGATTACATCGATGTTTACTCCTACCTCAGGCGAGATTATCTTTAATGAAGACAACATCAATGGCTTAAAGCCACACCTGATCACGAAAAAGGGCATTTGCAGAACATTCCAGAATATTCGTCTGTTTCCGCAGATGACAGCAGAAGAAAATGTGATGGTTGGGGAGCACTGCAGAAGTAAGTCCGGCGTATTCAGCAGTGTATTCAGGACAAAATCACAGCGAAAAGAAGAAGAAAGAATCCGCAGCAAAGCGAATGAACTATTAGAGTTTGTTGGGCTTGGAGGTTTTGCGGAGGTCGTTTCTGACAGCCTGGCATACGGCCAGCAAAGAAGGCTGGAAATTGCCAGGGCACTGGCCAGCTCTCCTCAGCTGCTGCTGCTGGATGAACCGGCAGCCGGAATGAATGAAACAGAAACAAGTGAATTATTTCATCTCATCAAAAAAATTCAGGAACAGGGCATCACTGTCCTCCTGATCGAGCATGACATGCCGCTTGTCATGAAATTATGCGACCGTATTGCCGTGCTTAACTTCGGCAAAAAAATTGCTGAAGGCACACCTGCTGAAATCCAAAATAATCCTGATGTCATCGAAGCCTATCTCGGCAGTGAGGAGGAAGATTTGTATGCTTAAGGTAAACGGGATTAACGCTTTTTATGGAAAAATCCAGGTGCTTAAGAACATTAGCCTCGAAGTGGAAGAAGGCAGTATTGTTACGATACTTGGCGCAAACGGAGCTGGGAAGACAACAACCATGAAGACCATTTCCGGGTTGCTTAAGCCTCAAGCCGGAAATATTCAATTTCAGGGGCATAATGTAACGGGACTTCGGCCGGACCAGCTGCTCCGTAAAGGGATTGCCCTTGTTCCGGAAGGCCGCCAGATCCTTTCAGGAATGACAGTGCTCGAAAATCTGGAAATGGGTGCGTATCACCGTAAGGACAATGAAATTGACCAGGATATTAAGGATGTAATGAAGCGTTTTCCAATCCTCGAAGAAAGACAGAAACAGCAAGGTGGAACCTTATCCGGCGGACAGCAGCAGATGCTGGCCATTGCCAGAGCGATCCTGAGTAAACCCAAGCTGCTTCTCCTTGATGAGCCGTCAATGGGGCTGGCACCTCTGATAGTGGCTGATATCTTTAAGATTATTAAAGAAATTAACGAAATGGGCACTACCGTTCTTCTGGTGGAGCAGAATGCCAGGCAGGCACTAAAAATATCCGATTATGGGTATGTCCTGGAAACCGGAAAAATGGTTGCTGAGGGAAGCTCACAGAAGCTGCTGAATGACCCTAGAATCATGGAAGCCTACCTGGGGCGGAAATCAAGCTAACAATAAAAGGCCGAATCTTTAGATTTGGCCTTTTATATTTTTACCTATTGCATTATGGTAAAATCGGATGAGAAAAGAATTATTAGTGCAAAAACCGGAGGATAAATGAAAAAAATAAAGAAGATCTTAAAACGGCTGATTATAATTTTATTAATTCTCGGCGTATTTATGTTTTTAAACAATACCTCCCTGCTTACAAAAGAAAGAAATGCTGAGCCGCTGCTTCTCGCCCATCGAGGAATGGCCCAGACCTTTCATATGGAAGGGATAACGGGGGAGACGTGTACGGCTGAAAGAATCTACGAGCCTGAGCATTCCTTACTTGAAAATACGATTCCTTCCATGGAAGCAGCTTTTGAAGCAGGTGCAGATGCAGTTGAATTGGATATTCAGCTTACAAAAGATGGACAGTTTGCTGTGTTCCATGATTGGAAGCTGGAATGCCGGACAAATGCAAAGGGAAATACGAGAGAATATACAATGCAGGAATTAAAAAAGCTGGACATTGGTTACGGCTATACAGCGGATAATGGAAAAACCTTTCCGTTTCGCGGTAAAGGAATCGGGATGATGCCAAGTCTCGATGAGGTCATGAAAGAGTTTCCGGAAGGCGATTTATTACTCCATATTAAAAGCAATGACCCCCAGGAAGGAGAAAAGCTTGCTGAGTACCTGTCCATGTTTTCAAAAGACAGATTGGAGAAAATATCTGTGTATGGAGGAGACGAACCTATTGCTGCACTGAAGGAAGAAATGCCTGCAATGAGGGTGATGTCAAAGGCAACATTGAAAGATTGTCTTCTGCCTTATATAGGGGCGGGATGGACAGGGTATGTTCCAAACTCCTGCAAAAACACACAGCTTCATATTCCTGAATCATATACGAAGCTGATGTGGGGCTGGCCGAATAAATTTATAAATCGGATGGACGATGCAGGCACAAGAGTTATTGTGGTTGCAGGAGACGGAAGCTGGTCGGAAGGATTTGATAGACCTAAAGACCTGGAACGGCTGCCTGATGATTATTTAGGAGGCATCTGGACAAACAGGATAGACCTGATTGCCCCCATATATAAGTAAGAATAGGCGCTTGGTTTATCCAGGCGTTTTTGATTTTTTTAATGGAATTATTTAAAAATTTTGTAAAAAGGATTATGATATTAATAAGGATTATTTAGTTTGTCGAAGGATTTCAGGTGTCTTATTATACATATATTATAAATTGCAAATTACAGCTTGGGGGACTATAAATGGCGAAAGTTTTAGCATTTCTTAAGCCTTACCGGATAGCGGTGGCAATAGCATTATGCTTAATGCTGACTGAGCTTGCTGTTGAGCTTATTCAGCCATTATTAATGGCAAAGATCATAGATCAAGGCATCCTTCAGAATAATCTTCAGGAGGTCGTGAAGTGGGGAGGGCTTATGCTGGCTGCTTCTTTTGCCGCTTTTGCAGCTGGAGTCATTAATTCCTTTTATGCTGCCCACGTCAGCCAAAGCTTTGGTTTTGATGTAAGGAAAAGCTTATATGACAAAGTGCAGTCCTTCTCTTTTGCCAACTTTAATCTTTTCCCGACATCTTCATTAATTACCCGAATGACTAATGATATTACGCAGCTGCAAAATACCGTCTTTATGAGTCTGCGAATCATGATGAGAGCTCCTTTATTAATAATTGGCGGCCTTATAATGGCTTTTGTGGTAGATGTGAAGCTTGCTCTTATCTTGTCAGCTGTGGCCCCATTCCTTTTTCTATTTCTGTTCTGGGTAATGGGAAAAGGCGGCGCGCTCTTTAAAGCTGTCCAGGAAAAGCTGGACTCTGTGAACAGCGTCATGCAGGAAAATCTGACTGGGATTCGGCTAATTAAAGCGTTTGTCCGCAGACATCATGAAGTAAAACGATTTACGCGCACGAATGAGGATCTTAGAGATGGAACGGTTAAAGCATTGCGTCTGATGGAAGTGACCATGCCTGTTTTGCTTTTAATCATGAATCTGAGTATTCTTGGCGTGCTTTGGTTTGGCAGTATACAGGTAAATGAAGGGGATGTAAAGGTAGGAGAGATTGTTGCCATTGTTAACTATGCAACCAGAATAACGGCCGCTTTTTCCATTTTCTCCTGGATTATCATGGCATTCTCAAGGGCGCGGGCCTCTGCAAATCGTGTTGCAGAGGTACTGGAGACTGATGTGGATTTGACAGACAGCTCAGAATCCAAGAATGTCCTAACAGTAAATCAGGGAAAAATTCATTTTGAAAATGTATCTTTTATATACCCAGGTACTTCAGAGAAGGTGCTGGACTGCATCAGCTTTACTATAAATCCCGGGGAAACAGTAGCGATATTAGGTGCAACAGGCTCAGGGAAAACCTCTTTATTCCAGCTCATCCCCCGGCTTTATGATGTGACCGGAGGAAAGGTTGAAATTGACGGGCATGATGTCCGGGAAATGAAAATGGAGAATCTTCGCAGGAAAATTGGCTTTGTGCCTCAGGAAGCCCTGCTTTTTACAGGAAGTGTGAAAGAGAACATTAAATGGGGCAAGGAAGATGCCGTGATGATGGAAATAACTGAAGCAGCTGTCAATGCGCAAATACATGAAACGATTATGAAGCTGCCTCAAGGTTATGAAACAAAAGTAGGACAAAAGGGTGTTAATTTATCGGGCGGGCAAAAACAGCGTCTATCCATTGCCCGGGCGCTGGTAAGAATGCCGAAAATCCTTCTGCTTGATGACAGCACAAGTGCACTGGATATGAAAACAGAGGCAAAACTTTTGAGTTCTTTAAAAAAATATACTTGTACAACACTGATTATCACACAGAAAATCAGTACAGCAATGGAAGCAGACAGAACCTTATTGCTTGAAGATGGAAGGCTTCTGGCTGAGGGTGACCACGATACTCTTCTTCAAACATCGGGATTGTATAAGCGGATTTTTCAATCTCAATCTGGAGAGGAGAACAGAAATTATGCTTAAACAGCTCAAAGAACCTTTCCAATATAAAAAGATTCCTCTCGACTTAAATGTTGAATTTACTAAAGGGAAAAAGCCGAAATCTGAGAACATTAACTCCACATTAAAAAGAGTCTGGACATACTTAGCCTACAATCAAGGATTGTTATCTCTTGTTCTATTAATGGTGGTTATCAGCTCAGCAATGGGGCTGCTTGGTCCATATTTAGTCGGGATGGCGATCGACGAGTATATTGTCACAAAAAACAGCAATGGATTTATAGCCTTACTGATCTGGCTAGGGGTCATTTATGTGCTGAATTCGCTTGCACTTTGGTTTCAGAATTATTGGATGATCGGCATCGCACAGGAAACTGTATTTACAATGAGAACGAAGCTTTTCAAACATTTGCATAAGCTCCCCATTCCGTTCTTTGACAAGCGGCAGCAGGGGGAACTGATGAGCAGGGTAACAAACGATATTGAAAATGTCAGCTCGACTCTGAACAGTTCAGTGATCCAGGTCTTTTCCAGCCTGCTGACTTTAATTGGCACTGTTTCAGTTATGCTTTGGCTCAGCCCTTTGCTGACGCTCATTACACTGATCATTGTGCCGCTGATGTTTTTTGGAATGAAATGGATTACAGCTCGGACAGGAAGGTTATTCAAAGAGCAGCAAAAGAATCTTGGAGAGCTGAACGGTTTTATTGAAGAGACCATATCAGGACAGAGGATCATCAAGACCTTTTCACAGGAAAAGAAAGTTATGGCCGAGTTCAGGGAAAAAGGAGAAAAACTTAGGGGGGCAGGGTTCTGGGCTCAGACATATTCCGGATTTATCCCGAAGCTCATGAATGTTCTAAACAACTTGAGCTTTGCCATTATTGCGGGGGTTGGAGGCATTTTTGCCCTGAATGGAATGATTTCAATCGGTGTCATTGTCATATTCACGGAGTATTCCCGACAATTTACACGCCCGCTTAATGACCTTGCAAACCAATTTAACACACTTTTATCAGCGATTGCAGGAGCAGAGCGGGTATTTGACATTATGGATGAAGATGAAGAATTCAGGAATGAGGAGCAGCTAAAAGAACTTACCGAAGTGAAAGGTGAGGTTGAATTCCATAAAGTATCTTTTTCATATGAAGAAGATGGAAATACGGTCAGGGATGTAAGCCTTCATGTAAAAGCAGGACAGACTGCTGCTTTAGTTGGCCCAACAGGTGCAGGAAAGACAACAATGATCAATTTGCTCTCCCGATTTTATGAACGGGAGTCAGGCCGTATTTTAATTGACGGCGAAGATATAGCTAATGTGAAAAAAGAAAGCCTGAGGAAGCATATGGGATTTGTCCTGCAGGATTCATTTCTATTCCGCGGCACTGTGCGTGAAAATATCCGCTACGGCAGGCTGGAAGCCTCAGATGAAGAAGTGGTGGAAGCGGCTGAGCTTGCCAATGCCCATTCTTTTATCATGAAACTTCCCCAACAGTATGACACACTGCTGAGTCAGGATGGAAATGGCATTAGTCAGGGGCAGAAGCAGCTTCTTTCCATTGCACGTGCATTTCTTGCCAACCCGTGCATTTTAATTCTGGATGAAGCGACAAGCAGCATTGATACGGTGACAGAGCTTAAAATTCAGGATGCCCTTCAGGAACTGATGAAAGGCAGGACCAGTTTTGTCATTGCCCACCGTTTGAATACGATTCAGAAAGCGGATAAAATTTTTGTTCTTGAAGAGGGCAGGATTATTGAGGAAGGTACACATGAATCTCTGCTTGAACAGGAAGGCTTTTATTATCGGCTTCATGGTAAAGCGTCTGTGGGTGCGAATGCATGATATGGCAGTTGGATACAAAAAAGATTTTTGCCCTTTAGCGAAACATTGAATTTTACAAACAAAAGGCGGACTTGACTAAATCAAATCCGCCTTTTTGCTTACCTATAAAATGATATTCTTTTCTTGTGCTTCTTTTAGCCAGTCCGGGAATTCATTCAGCAAGAGGTCATATAGTTCGTTATCAGAAATGGTCTCGACATCTTTAATGTGGAAAAAGTTTGCGTTATCGATATAGCGGCCATCCATTTCATCCAGCTTTTCCAGTACTTCAAAGTTAGAATCGCCTATCCCGACAAACTGCCAAAATAATGGTTTATCGGATGAAGCAACAACGGGTTTTTTGATCGTTCTTTTACAGCCTCCATCATTAATGAAAACAATGAAGGCAGGGTCTTTACTTATATCTTCTGAGGTATATTTCTGAATAACATCCTCCATTACGGGCGGTTCATCATTTCTTCCGAATTTGTGAATCAGATCATTATTTAAGATATATTGATCCACATATCCTTCAAAGTCATGTTCTGTTACAGGCTTCAACCTGGAAAATTCATTATCATAGACCCAAATATCAAGTGCGCCGTCATCATCAAATTGGCTGGCAACTGCTAAGATTCTTTCCACAACCCTTTGGACAGTCCCGTTTTTATATAACTTGCGCATGGAGCCTGAAATGTCCAGCACAAGTCCTACTCTGGCAGTAACATTTGTCAGTTCCTTTTTCTCCAGTACAATTCCCGCTGATTTTTTTAATAAACTAATAGAGCTCATTCTGTGAATCCCCCTTTAATTATCTATCCAAAAATTTACCATATCGGGAGACTATTAGCATTAATAAAGCTTTAATTTGAAAATTTCATGGCAAAGTCGATAAGCATTTTTTCATATAAATGGATGGAATGCGGCAGGACATATTCATGATCACCATGCCAGTTCATGCCGGTTGGACCAAACTCGACAGCTGGTATCCCGTAATTGGCAAAGAACACAGTATCAGCAGAACCATGCTGTCCAAAGAAAACAGCTTTATCTTCTGTATGTTTTTCAACAATAGGTTCAAGCATCAGGATGAAAGGATTGTCTCTGTCTGTCACAAGCGGCTTTGAGAACATATTCATGATAATTTCCCCATCTGTGATATTTTCGATTTGTTTGATAATCTCTTCATGATCCTGTTCAGGCAAGTATCGGATATCATACGACATTATACATTTTTCAGGCACCTTATTATAAACATCTCCTCCGGTAATTTTTGCCAGATTAATCGAAGGCTGTGGAAAGAATTCAGATGCTTCTTTTGCAAAGGGCAATTTTAATAGTTTTTGATGTACTTCAAAAGCCTTTTCAATGGCATTGACTCCTTCCCATGGACGGCTGCCGTGTGCCGGATCTCCGTCTATCTGGATGTCCAGCCGGATTACTCCTTTTGCTTCCAGCGCAATTCCGAGCTGCGTCGGTTCAGAACAAATGACAAAATCCCCGCGATACCCCTGTTCTGCTAAATAACCGGAGCAATTAAAACCGCCAATTTCTTCATCTGATACAATTTGAAGCTGTATTTTTACACCAATTGGCTTATTGCGTAGTTCTTTCACTGCACACATCATGGCAGCCACCCCGGCTTTCATATCTGCTGCCCCGCGTCCATATATCTTATCGCGGAGTTCTACAGGAATGAACTGTTCATCCTTTCCCGAGACAACATCCACATGTCCATTAAAAATAACGGTCTGATCACCGCTTCCAATTTCACATACTGCCATTTTATAGCCATTATTTTCGATTATTCTAGAAGGAAGGTCCTGGCCCGACAGCCATTGATGGCAATATTCGATAGCCTGGTTTGCTCCTTCCTTAGAAGAGCTTTTAATAGAAATGAGATCTTTCAGTAAGCTTTCAAGCATGTGTCAAAGGTCCTCCTTTAATGCAGCAATGATTTTACACAGTACTAATCCTATTCCCGCTTTGGCAGGATGAAAACAGCCTGATCAATGATAGCCCAATATTTGTGAAGAATTAGTGAAGTATATTGCGAAAAGGGAAGGTAAGGAGTATATTAAAAGTGAGGAAAGTTAGTGAAGTACTTCACAAATAACTTCACTTCAGCAATCTTTCTTCTCAAGAGCTGGCCGGCTTATTAAGTCCCCTGATAGGGAAAAATTTTTAAGAGATTATGTGAAATTATTCACAATAATAACATGGAGATGATTATTATGAAATGGTGGAAAACTCCTAAGGCAGCAGTCGTGTGGACGATTTTAAGGGTTTGGCTTGGTATACAATGGCTGGAAGCAGGATGGCATAAGGTAGCAGACGGATTTAATGCAGGAGGGTTCATGCAGGGGGCAATAGCCCAAGCCGCTGGCGACCATCCGGCCGTGCAGGGGTGGTATGCGGGCTTCCTGGAAAATGTAGCATTGCCAAACGCAGATTTATTCAGCACTTTAGTTGCATGGGGTGAAGTTCTTGTTGGAATTGGACTAATACTCGGAGCAGCAACCATTCCGGCATTAATAGCAGGCGCATTCATGAATCTAAACTTCTTATTAGCAGGAACAACAAGCACTAACCCAATACTATATACAGCAGCAATCATCCTTCTATTTACAGGTGCAGGTGCTTACTACTGGGGAGTTGACAAAGTCGCCATCCCATATATTAAGACAATGATGAAAGGCGGACACGGAATAGGCAAAAAAGAAGCACACAATCACTGAATTGAAAGAAGCAGGGGCTGAATGTCCCTGCTCCTTTTTTGTGTAAATTGCACCTTAGCGTTTTTGACTGTTCTTAACCCGCTGATTGGCTGCATTGGAACGTGCCATTGCCTCGAGATCTTCTTGATCGGCAAGCTCGCGGTTGAACTCTACGTCGATGCCGTCAGATTTCATATTCTTTGGTACTTGTGGAAGTGATGCTTTGTTTTTATCACGAGTTTTATGTCCATGTGCACGGCCCATTGTAAATAACCCCTTTCAGCAATAAAGGTGCGGAAACCTGAATGTTTCCGTACCTTTATCATGTGCCATTAATAGGGCTGGTATGGGTGGAAATTAATGTTTTGACTGTCTGCCTGTAAATCCGCCTGCTTTGTCAGCTCTTTTGAATTCTCTTGAATAAGTTACTTCCTGCATGCTTGATAAAGTGCTTTTGGATTTGTCTTTCTTTTTTTTATCCACTTCGCAACATCCTTTCAGAATAAGGTTCACACTTCCCTTATTTTTCCCTTATTTGAAAAAAATGATACAAATTTCATTGATAAATATCGTCAAGAGCTGCCTTTAAATCTGGATATAAAAAATCAAAACCTAATGACTGCAATTTTTCGGGAAGCACTTTTTGCCCCTCTAATACCAGTGTACTCATCTCCCCAAGAGTTATCTTTAAAGCAAAACCCGGAGCAGGCATCCAGTGAGGGCGATTAAGGACTTTTCCAAGTATTTGTCCAAATTCCTTCATTGTCACAGGATATGGTGATGTAAAATTTAGGGGACCTTGAAGCTGTCCTTGATCAATGCAAAAAAGGATTCCGTTTACGGCATCATCTAAATGAATCCATGAAACCCATTGGCTGCCTGTTCCGACAGTCCCACCGGCAAATAATTTATAAGGAAAGGCCATTCGCGGAAGAGCTCCATCGTTTTTTTCAAGAATGATTCCAAACCTGCAGAAAACTGTCCTGACTTCAAATTCTTCTGCTTTGGATGCCTCTTCCTCCCAGCGTCGTACTGTTTCAGCCAAAAAATCAGTACCGCTTTTCCTGGAAGCTTCGGTGAAGGTTTCAGTCTGGGAAGTGCCATAGTAACCGACAGCACTGGCATTGATTAGTGTATACGGCTTTTCTTCCAGGCGGCTAATAATACGGAGAACTTCCTTCGTGGCTGTAATGCGGCTGTTTAATATCCGTTTTTTGCGTTCTTCTGTCCATCTTCCGCTGTTAATGGACTCACCTGCCAGGTTAATAAACACGTCAATGCCTTCCAGAGCATCCTCCGGTGAATCATCATCGTTCAGCCATTGTACATAATTCAAATTTTTAGAATGCTGCTTATCAGATATATTTCTCGTTAGAATAAATATTTCATGTTTTTTCTCCAGGAATTTTTTCACCAATGCGTTTCCAACAAACCCAGTTCCGCCTGTGATGGCTATTCTCATGAGAGATTCCCCTTTCAAGTGGCAAATACTTTGTTACAATTTACGACGTTTTCTTTCAAATTCCTTTTTTGGATATGTTACATTTAAGAAAAGAGGTGGAGAAAAATGCCGATCATTACGAAAATCACATTTCAGAAAAAAAACACAGACCGCTACAATATATATATGGATTATGGGAAAGGTGAAGAATATGCATTTAGTGTGGATGAAGATGTGTTAATAAAACATCAGCTCAAAAAAGGAATGGAGCTGGATGAATTTTCACTAAATGAAATTGGCTTCCAGGATGATATCCGAAAATCATATAATATGGCTATTCATTATTTATCCAGAAGGATGCGCTCAGAAACCGAAGTCCGCAAACATTTAGCAGAAAAAGAAGTTGAAGAACCGGTTATTCAGGAAGTTGTCCACAAATTGTACGACTACAAATTTTTAAATGATGAAGAATATGCACTAGCATTTGTGCGTACACAAATGAACACATCTGATAAAGGGAAAGGATTAATCCGCACTGAACTAAAAGAGAAAGGGATTTCCCCTGAATTAATCGAAGAAGCGCTGAAGGAGTATCCATGGGAAGCTGAATTAAGTACAGCAAAAAGGCTGTGTGAAAAGCATTCACAGAAATATGCCCGTGATTCATCAAAGATCCTCAAACAAAAACTGGAACAGATGTTAATGCGCAAAGGTTTTAATTTTGACATCATTCAAGAAGCAGTATCTGAAACGGAGATTGAAAAAGAAGAGGATGAAGAATTGGCAGCCCTAAAGTACCAGGCGGAAAAAGCCAAGAGGAAATATGAGAACCTTCCCGAATTCGAATACAGGCAAAAAATGAAACAAGCCTTATTCAGAAAGGGCTTTTCTTTCAATTTAATTGAGCAATATTTAAGTGATGGAGAAGAATAACACATGGAAACCCATGTGTTATTTTTTAGATTCGATTACAATTGATTCTTCATCCATATTATCCAGAATTATTGCTGCCACTTCTTCAGGAGAACGAAGCCTGGATTTATCCTTGATATGGTCGCTTTCATCCCAGAATGGGGTATCCATTCCGCCCATATAAACGGCCTTAACTTTAATATCAGTGCTTTCAAGTTCTTTCTGAAGGCTCTCTGTAAATCCTCTTACAGCAAACTTGCTTGCAGCATACACTGATTCATTTACTTTTCCTTTTAAGCCAGCTGTCGAAATGATATTCATCAGCAAGCCGCAGTTTTTATCTTTAAAATGAGGCAAAACAGCCTGAGTCATATAAATAGTGCCCAGCACGTTTGTTTGAAGCATATCCTGTATTTCCTGCTCTCCAAGATGGTCTAATGGCCCAAAATATCCAACTCCGGCATTATTAATTAAGCCGTAAAGTTCATGGCTTTGGATTTGCGACAACAAGCTGCTGATCTCCTGGGGCTTAGTAATATCTAATGTAAAGACCTGAGTACTTCCGCCAGCTTCATGAATCTCCTTTTCTACACTTTGCAGTTTATCCAATGTCCTTCCTGTTAAAATAGTATGGTAGCCCTGTTTGGCAAATAATAAGGCAAGCTCTTTACCTAATCCGGACCCCGCGCCGGTAATGATGACAGACTTCATATGTTTCGCTCCTTTGAAGGTCTTATAAACCCCATCTTAACAAAAAAGTTCAATACTTGCGAAATGGTATGAAAAACAAAAAGCTGGAGCCTTTTCTAAACAGGCATTTTCTCATATACTTAGCAATGTGGAGTGGAAATGAAGTAAAAGTGAATATAAATTAGCTTGGCCAACTATCTGAAGAAAGTAAGGGATTAAGTATGCAGGAGAAAAGGTACAGTACAATGACTACGTATGAGCTTCAGCAAGAAATTGCCAGCTTAAATGAAAAAGCAAGGAAAGCGGAACAGATGGGCATGGTAAATGAGTTTGCCGTGCTTGAGCGCAAAGTAATAATGGCAAAATCCTACCTGCTCAATCCGGATGATTTTTCCCCTGGTGAAATTTATGAAATCGACGGGGATCCAGGAGTTTACTTTAAAATTGAATATATGAATGGCGTGTTTGCCTGGGGATTCCGGCTAAATGGCAGTAAAGGTGAAGAAGCTTTGCCGATCTCCATGCTGAAAAAACTGGAAGAAAGAGGATGATGTAAACCATCCTCTTTCTGCTTTATGAATTTTTGCGAATCTGCCGTTTTAAAATAATGAGGTCTTGAGTTTGCTGGGTCTCACCATTTACTTGTGAATGTGCACGCTTAGGCCTAAAGTGCGGTGAAGTAAATGGACTGGAATAAGGATTATCCCCAAAAAAGTTTTTGCTGTTTCCCATAACCAAGCCCTCCTCGTATTTAAAATTCTGGTGTGTCACTTTCGCGGTTTGATGAAGCTCTCATTCGTTCCTGAGGGTGCGTATTAATCGTGCCATCAGCCCGGCGTGAAGCATATTCTGCTTTAGCCCGCGGCTCCCCCTCCAGTTTTATGTTGTTTTGATTTGGGAAATTTCTCGCTTTATTGCGCATATGCAGCCTCCTAAACCGGAATACGGGCGCGACCGGCAAATTTGCCAATCACGTAATACTATTATTTGTTTTTTTCGGGAGGCTATGAAGGATACAGGTTATTAATTAATGGTAATGAGGTGACTTTTATGAATGAGTACCAGAAAAAGCTTTATGAGCTTTTATTGAAAAAAAACCACATGCTTTCAGCAAGCCAGGCCCAGACATGGATTGAGCTTTTATGGGAAGATTTTGAAGCAACATATGCCAAGGCTGGCAGAGAATATAAAGGTGCCGAAATGACAGAAAGAATCGTAAGGCAATGGGTAGAAAACCATGGAAGCAGGCTCCATGTATTTGTTGCTGATAACCCTAAATACAAGCATTTGCTTGAACAGGACGAAAATAAGCTAAATTAAAAACAGGCTGCGTATATTAGCAGCCTGTTTTCGTTAGCCGGGAATAATATCCAGTTTTTTTCGAAGTTTTTCCTCACTGAAAATCCAGCCTGTATAGGATGATTGAATGTTAAACTCCCGATCGAGCTGGACCACGGCTACAAATGGATAATGTCCATTGCTCCGGTAGCGGAGGTCAATGAATCGAACTTCATAATAATCATCATATTCATCCACTTCCCAGCGGTAAACTGGTGAGAAGGATAGGAATGCAGATAAATTTTTATCTTTCTTCGCCGCTTCAATTACTGGTGTCTCAGGGACAGGAACGCGATTAAATTGATCGAGAATCCTCACATGGTTTTTTACAGCACGCCCAACGAAAAATTGCTGCCTGCTCATCACCGCAACACGCCATTGATTGAACCTCATGGTTGGGGCAATGATGATTTCTGTGGCATCCGGAATAATTACTTTTACAGCCCTCAGTACACTTCTCTGAGCTGCAAAACGAAGAAGGTAGTACACGACAATAATGCCATAAATAATTAAAAATGTATAACCAGGATGAGCCCCGAAGGCCCATATAAATAATCCAGCAACATGAATCCCGAAAATGAATGGGTCGAATGTGTTGATGATTCCCAATGCTACCCATTTCGATGAAAAGGGGCGAAGTGCCTGTGTTCCATAAGCATTAAAAATGTCGACAAAAACATGCAGGAAAACAGCCAAAAATGTCCACAGCCATAAGTGAAGCAAATTTGCCGCTGGAAAAAATGGGTAAACAACTGCAAGTATGACAAGTGGCCAAAGCAGAACTGCAGGTATGGAGTGGGTAATTCCCCTGTGATTGCGAATATAAACGGCATTATTTCTTAGTTTTAAGACAGTATCTATATCTGGTATTTGTGAACCGACTATGGCTCCAATCATGACACTTGTTGCTGTAGCAGAACTCTCCGCAACAACGGGGTCAAGAGTGGCAATCCCGCCAATCGCCAGCCCCATAACTACATGTGTGCCGGTATCCAAGAGGAAAATACCTCCTTCCTTGGGACATGATCTATTGTTTGTTTTTATATATAGCGGACTCAATGGCCGCTTTCTAAAGTGTACCAGCAAATTTCTTGTATTAACAGCTGAATATGGGTACCTTTAAAGGAGTTGCTGAAATTGAAACAAAATATTCAATCATCAAGAACTAACGATTAAATAAGCAACTGTACTAATATATTCCCATATTTCCCGATTGTTTAACATCAGGAGGATTAAAAATTGAAAGAAATTAGTCAAAATAATATTGAATCAGTTGATATAAAAGGTTTTCAAAATGATTTGCTCAGGTGGTTTGAAGCTGAGCAAAGGGATTTGCCCTGGAGAAAGGACCAGGATCCTTACAAAGTTTGGGTTTCTGAGATTATGCTTCAGCAGACGCGTGTGGATACCGTTATTCCTTACTTTCATCGCTTTATTGAAAAGTTTCCAACCATAAAAGATCTTTCTGAAGCAGACGAAGAAAAGGTATTAAAAGCCTGGGAGGGTTTGGGCTATTATTCAAGAGCAAGAAACCTTCAGGCGGCCGTCCGGGAAGTCCATGAAAAATATGGCGGAATTGTTCCAGATACACCAAAAGAAATTTCTTCATTAAAAGGAGTAGGGCCTTATACAGCAGGAGCAATTCTCAGTATTGCTTACGGGATACCGGAACCGGCTGTGGATGGCAATGTCATGCGGGTCCTTTCGCGTATCCTCTCTATCTGGGATGATATCGCCAAGCCTTCTTCCAGGAAAATCTTTGAGGCTTCCGTCCGGAAATTAATTTCACATGAAAATCCGTCCCATTTCAATCAGGCCCTGATGGAGCTTGGAGCATTAATTTGCACACCAACGTCACCTTCATGCTTATTATGCCCGGTGAGAGAACATTGTACTGCTTTTTATGAGGGGACGCAGCATGAGCTCCCTGTAAAAACCAAAACAAAGAAGCAAAGAAATGTCCAATTAGCAGCAGCTGTCCTCATAGATGATCACAAAAGAGTTTTGATACACAAAAGACCTGGAAAAGGCCTTCTTGCTAATCTTTGGGAATTTCCGATGGCAGAAATCAATATTTCTTATGTAAGCGACAAAGAGCAGATGAAAGATGTGTTCAGCACACAATTTGGTGCCATGGTGGAAATACAAGAAATGACTGGTCAGATTGAGCACGTTTTTTCCCACCTAACATGGAACATAAATGTGTATAAAGGAGAAATATTAAAACTCGAAAAGGAAAAAAGCGATTTGAGATTAGTCAGCCTTGAAGAAATTAAGGAATTTCCTTTTCCGGTTTCCCATCAGAAGATATGGAAGCAATATTTGGAAAGCAAAGCATAGAAAAAGGGGGCGTGCCCCCTTTTTCTTTAAGTTAATCGTAGCTTACCCGGGTTCCATGCGTATAATCAGCTTCCTGTCTTTTCAAGCCGCCGCGGTTTTCTATTTCTTCAATGATCTCCCTATGGATGGTTTGGCCCTCAGCATTTAGATAAGGCATGATCTGCTGAAACGAATGATGGTAAAAAGCAAGCTCACTGTCCTTCCAGTCTGATTTTGACATCATGGAAAGCTCTGTCATATCACGTCCGACAAACATTTGCCATCTTCCTTTCCTCATTTGGATTACAGATAGTGTTTTAATTCGAATTGCCATATATACATGGAAAAAGCTAAAATGAAATCGGTAAGGTATTTTTGTTTAGGCCAATTCTTTAAAGTTAGGCTAAATCAACAAACTAGAGAAAAAAGCTTAATTTTTAATTTCCCGGAAAAACAAATCGCTAAACAGTTACGAACAGGAATACATAACAGAAAGGAAACTGAGTCATGACACAAAAAGTAGCATTGATAACAGGAAGCAGCAGAGGAATTGGAAAAGCCACGGCCATCAGGCTTGCCAAAGAAGGCTATGACATTGTCATCAATTACGTACGGAGCAAATCAGCTGCAAATGAAACAGCATCCGAAATTGAGGCACTGGGAAGAAAGGTTCTGGTTGTAAAAGCAAACGTGGGTGATGTAGAAAAAATTAAAGTGCTTTTCCAGGAGATTGACCGTGAATTTGGAAGATTGGATGTGTTTGTAAACAATGCAGCATCCGGCGTTCTGCGTCCGGCAATGGAACTGGAAGAATCTCATTGGGACTGGACGATGAATATTAACAGCAAAGCCCTCCTATTCTGCGGCCAGGAAGCTGCAAAGCTAATGGAGAAAAATGGAGGCGGAAAAATTGTAAGCATCAGCTCGCTGGGTTCGATCCGCTATCTGGAAAACTATACAACTGTAGGGGTTTCAAAAGCGGCATTAGAAGCACTGACACGTTACTTGGCTATTGAGCTGGCTCCTAAAAATATCGTCGTAAACGCTGTTTCAGGCGGTGCAGTTGATACTGAAGCTTTAAAGCATTTCCCTAACCGTGCAGAGCTTCTCGAAGAAGCAAAGACCAAAACTCCTGCAGGGCGTATGGTGGAAATTGAAGATATGGTTGATACCGTTATGTTTTTGATAAGTGAGGAATCCAGCATGATCCGCGGCCAAACGATTATTGTGGATGGTGGTATTTCTTTGCTTGTTTAATAAAAAAATGGATATCTTTGGTTATTAAAAAAGTTGGATAGTTTCCTCCACTCCCGGTTAAATTAATGAGCGTGGAGGTGATTATAATGGCTAAACAACCAAACCAATCTCAAGCTGGAACTAACGTTCAAGAAGTAAGACAACAAAACGCACAATCTGCTGGCCAAGGACAATTCGGTACTGAATTTGCCAGCGAAACAAACGCTGCTGAAGTAAGACAGCAGAATCAGCAAGCTGAAGCCCGCAAAGGTCAAAATGCCGGCAAACAAAGCCGCTAATAGCATTTAAAGAAAGAAGCCGCCTTTAATTGGAAAGGGCGGCTTCTTTTTTTGCTTCGGTTTAGATATAAAGTCCTCTGTTAATTTTATCTCTGGCCATCTCTTCGACAAAACTTCCATAAAGTCAACATAACTAGTCAAAGGGTTAAAAAAAGGTGCAGCGAAATATAGAAATAGGAAAAATAATGGGGACGGTGAAACAAACATGGAGAACTTTAACAGTTTAGTTTCAGAACAGATGAAAACGATGGAAAAGCTTCTTTATCTCCAAAGTGAATTGGAGCGCTGCCAAGAGATAGAAGAAGAATTGAAGGCTATTCAGCAGGAAACGGAGCTGGAAAGTGTACAGTATGAGATTGCAAGGATGAAAGAAGAACTAAAAGAAATTCATCGTATATTTGAGGAACAGACCGAAGAGGTCATCCGCTCCTATCAGGAAGTAAATGTAACTGTTTAAAAAATGACATTCCTTCCCTAAATCTATCTGTTTTTTAATACCTATAAAATCAGCTATTATATCCTTTTTTTTAAGCCGTTGATACATTTCAATGGCTCTTTGTTTTAAAAATTTCCTTTTACCGTTATAATAGTAGAAAACAGGAATCGTACTTTGTTGCCTTTTTCTTTTGGATATAATTGAGTCATGCTGTGCAGTAAACACAGGCATGAAGGGGAGGACGCCTATTCATGGCGCCAAAAAAAGTATTTTCAGGTTGCAAAGCTTCCGGAATGGAAAGTAGGGGAAAAAAATGGCGGTACCCATCGAAGGCGAACCAATGCAAATACACAGCTATAAACATAATGGGCATATCCACCGCGTCTGGGAGGAAACAACCGTATTAAAAGGGACACAAAATTTAGTGATTGGCGGAAATGACCGGACAATCGTAACAGAATCTGACGGAAGAACATGGGTAACAAGAGAGCCGGCCATTTGTTATTTCCATTCACAGCACTGGTTTAATGTGATTGGAATGATTCGGGAAGATGGTGTTTATTATTACTGCAATATCAGTTCACCATTTATTTTTGACGGAGAAGCGTTAAAGTATATTGATTATGATCTGGATATTAAAGTGTATCCTGACATGACATTCAATCTGCTTGACGAAGATGAGTATGAACGGCACCGTCAGGAGATGAATTATCCCGATGTAATTGACAGCATCCTTAAATCGAATGTTGACAATCTCATCCATTGGATCCGTCAGAGAAAAGGTCCTTTTGCACCCGACTTTATTGATATATGGTATGAACGTTATCTTACTTACAGACGCTAAAAAATGGCTGAATGCCGAAAAAAAACGCCTGTTGGACCTTGAGTCAGCAGGTTTTTATTTTTGTCCAGATCTGCATGATTACCAAGTTTAGGGGTAAGTTTAAGAAAATAACTGGAAATATCGGCTGATAGTCAAATATAAGAAAGCTGCATGATGCAGAGAGGGGGAGCGATCCGGTTGGATAGTATAAAGAGATATTTGAAATTCGTAAAGCCGTATCGGCTTCAGATTATCGGAACCATAATAATAGGCATCATTAAATTTGCCATTCCGCTTTTGATTCCGCTTCTGATTAAGTATGTAATAGATGATATTATTGGCAATGAGGCATTGAGCCAGAGCGATAAGACCAGCACACTTTTAATGGTTATGGCTGTGATGATTGCTTTATTTGTCATCGCCCGTCCGCCAATTGAGTATTACCGCCAATACTTTGCCCAATGGGTGGCAAGCAAAATTCTATACGATATCCGGGATAAGCTTTTTACCCACAAGATCGGAAGAGCACACGTCTGA